>JBFYWS010000384.1:0-4373 GCA_041310935.1 Desulfobacteraceae bacterium
AAAATTGTGTGGAACCTTTGCATGATCACCGCCGGCAGCATCCTCTGCGCCGTTGCCCTCAATGGTATTCTGATCCCGAACCAGTTTCTCTCGGGCGGTGTGAGCGGTCTGAGCCTGTTCATTTACTATCTGTTCCCGATCATTCCGGTGGGGGTTTCCAATTTTCTCCTGAACATCCCGCTCTTCGTGGTGGGCTGGCTATTCGTCGGCCGGCGCTTTTTCTTTTTCAGCCTGGCGGGGATGACGATTTTCTCGCTGGCCCTCTTTATCCCCGTCCCTGTTTTGCCCATCCGCGATCCTCTGTTGAATGCGCTGACGGCCGGGATCATCTCGGGCATCGGCAGCGGAATCATTCTGAAGTCCCTCGGTTCGGGCGGGGGGCTGGACATTCTCTCCGTCATTCTGCTCAAGCGGTTTTCCATCCCGATCGGCACCACGGTCATGGGCTTCAATGGCGTCCTGATGCTGGCAGCTCTATTCCGGTTCAACACTGAAATCGTTCTGTACACGCTCTGCTACCTGTTTGTCACCTCCCAGCTCGTCAACCTGGTGGTCACCGGGCTCAACCAACGCAAGTCCGTGATGGTGGTTTCGCTCCAGTGGCAGGCGATCGCGCGCGAGGTCATGGAGAACATGCATCGCGGAGTGACCATCGTCGACGGCGAAGGGGGCTACACCGGGCAGAAACTACGGATCCTCTATGCGGTCATCACCTTTCAGGAGCTCTCCCGGTTCAAGGAGATGGTCCGGCAGATAGACCCCGACGCGTTTGTGGTGGTGGCCGAAACGGTTGAGGTGATGGGCAAGGGCATCGGCAACCAGCCCCACTGGTAGAAACGGCTCTAAAAACCCATCTGGGCTTTTAGAGCCGTTTCTATGTCCCCTAACTGGCTGCTAAAGCGTTTTCGAGTAGGTGATTTTGCTGTCGCCGGGGGCGTAGAAGTCCTCCAGCACGGAAGCCACGCGAAATCCCATGTGCTCGTAAAATGCCCGGGTGCTTTCGTACTGGGGGCGCCCCGATGCCTCCGCATAGACCGTCGCCCCCCCTGCCTGGCGGATCAACCGCTCGGTTTCCAGCAGGATCAGCCGTCCGAACCCCTTGCCCTGGCTGGCGGGCGCCACCACGATCCAATACAGGTCGAAAGCGGATGCCGTCATGGAAACGGGTCCGTAGCACGCATACCCCGCCGTTTGTCCGTTCACCTCCACGAAGACAAAATGGTATCCGCTGGCAGGCCCTTTGGTGATGCGCTCCATCACCAGCTCCTCTGCGACGTGGACCTCGGGCTGGCTGAAGAAGCCCGTGGACTCCGCCAGTCGGCGCACCCGCTGTGGGTCCCGGGGCTCCACGTGATGCCGGATTCGGTGGGCCGCGGGGGGCGAGTTCGCCGGCCGTCGCTGGGGAGAGGCCGCGCAGTGTGCGGCGGACAGCCCTTCGAAAAAATAGCGGGCATTGACCCCCAACGTGCGCGTGCGGTACCCTCCTTCCTGCACCACCAAAACGGGGATCCCCAGGTCGCCGATCAGCTGTCCATTGAGCTTGAAGTCATTCCGGGTCAACGACCACGTACCCGTGGGATCCCCCTTGGCGGTGTCCAGACCGAGCGCCACGACCAGAAAATCCGGTGCGAACTCCGCGATGTGCCGCAGGGCGGTCGCCAGGGTCTTGCGGTATCGGTCGCCGTCGACTGTTTCCGGCAAAGGCAGATTCAGGTTGAACCCGGCGCCCTCGCCCGTGCCGATTTCATCCCGAAAACCGGAAAAATAAGGATAGGCGAAGGCGGGGTCGCCATGGATGGAGATCGTCAATACGTCCGGCCGATCGTAGAAAATGTCCTGCTGGCCGTTGCCGTGATGGTAGTCGATGTCCAGAATAGCGACCCGGCCGTGGCCTCTCAGGGATTGGGCGGCCAAGGCGCAGTTGTTGAAATAGCAAAAACCCCCGAAGGCCCTCCGCTCGGCATGGTGCCCCGGCGGACGCACCAGGGCGTACGCCATCCGGCGCCCCTTGAGGATCTCCTGCGCGGCGGTGAGGGTGCAGTTGGCAGCCCCCCGCGCGGCGGCATAGGCGTGGCGGGTAATGGGCGTGAACGTGTCGATGCAGAAGTAGCCGGCTAAGAGGGAGCGGTCTTTCGGGGGGCGCGCCTTGTTGCGAACGGGGAACACGTAAGGGTAGATGGGATCGTCTTGCTGGATGTCAGCGCAGGTCCGGCGGAGGAAATTGATGAAATCCACGTCGTGAACGCTGGCGAGGGCTTTCTCCGGAAATGTCGCTGCCGGCAGGATCTCGAACAGCGGGCCTTGCGCAATTTCGGTCAGGATGCTGCGCACTCTCACTGGGGACTCCACGTACCCGCGTTCGTGCACATGGTGAATCGCATGCCGATCGTTAAACACCAGCGCGATCTTTTCGCAGGGGTGTCCGGAAATAGCGGCCGACACGTTGGTCGGCTTCAGATAGCGGAACTCTCGGAGTTGGACCGGATCGCCGGTGATGGAACCGACCACCCTCTCCACGTACTCCGCCGGCACGTATCCGGCGTATTTCCTCTCGAGGATCGCCCGGACCACGTCGCGGAAAAAGTCGCGCCCGGGCCGGGCGGTCCGGTCCAGCCCGTCGAAAATGAGGTACGGCATGCAGGTCTGGCCGGGTTTGTACGGCGTTTCGTAGTCGGTGCCGACGATCGGTCGGGCGCCATAGCGCTCGTAGAATCTAAGGCGCGCACGGTTATCGGCCAAAAGATCTTCCCTCGGGCACAGGGCCGGGTCATCCGGCAGGCACTCGAAAAAGAGCGCTTGCGCGCCGAAGGCAAAGGCCTCGTGGCGCACGCGGTCATAGAGCGCGCCGCCGACGCCGCCGCTGGCCTTGCCGACTTGGGTGGCGATCCAATCCAGGTAGCAGAAGCGGATCGTGGGTTCGTGCAGCAGGAAGGCGAACCCCAGGACGCGCTGGCGGGCGTCCTGGGCCACGGAAAGCGTCGTGCGGAAGCGCTGGAGAAAGGGGTCGTGGAGATGGCGGCCGAGTTGGTCGATTTCATCCTGCGGGACCGTCGGGAACCGGCTGCGCATGATAGTCTTCACCTGTTCTATCGCAGCCCGGTTCACCGGCAGCACTTCGTCATAGATACGGCGGATGCGAAACATGTCTCAAGCGGACCTCTGGCGGGCATCGCTAAGAATACGTCCCACCGCGCCGGCGTAACTGATGCCGGCGGCGTCCAGGGCGGCGGCGAATCCGGCATCCGGTGACAGACAGGGGTTGGCGTTGATTTCAAGGATCCAGGGCCGGCCGGCCGGATCGATCCGGAAATCCACCCGGGCATACCCGTTCAGCCCGAACAGCCGCCAGCACCGCAGGGCCAGGTCGCGCAGCCGCGCGAGCAGCGCCGCATCCTCCAGCGGAAAATCGAACCGGCGCGGGGTGTGGTGGAACTCGTAGGAGTCCGAATCCCACTTGGCCCGGTAGCCGACAATCTTGAGCGCCTGGTCGGCATAGCCCTCGAAGAGGATCTCCGCCGGGGGCAGCACCTGCGGCCCTCCCGGTGCGGCGAGCAGCGCGAGATTGAACTCGCGGCCGTCGATGAAGCGCTCTGCGAAACAGGCCCCGCCCAGGCGGGGCGCCCGCTCCCGCAACAGCGTTGCCGCACACTCCGCGTGGTCGCAGAGAAGAGGGGTCGTTTCGTCGAGACCGATCGATGCGTGCTCCCACACCGACTTGACGATCCACTTTCCATCCGGCATCCCGGCCGGGTCCGGTGCCGTCGGCGGCAGGTTCGGGAGATCGTCCGGCCAGGGGCCGATCCAGGGCGGCGTCGGCAGGTGCGCTGCCGCCAGGCGTTGTTTGGCGAGGACCTTGTGCGAGGTCAGGCACATGGCCTCCGCGCATGCACCGGTGTACGGCACGTTGAGCGCGTCCAGCAGGAACGGGACCACATGGATCAGGCGGCCCTTGCCGTCCAGGGATTCCACGATGTTGAAGATAAGATCCGGCCGTAGGTCCGTGAGGCGGTGTTTGACCTCGGAAAGATCCAGGGTGCAGGGGAGCGTGCCGGGTTCGTGGCCGAGCGCGCAGAGTGCGGCCCGGATCGCTTCGGCCTGGACCAGAACGTCGCGTTCATCCGGGGCGTCGTCGTCGGCAACGGCGTTGTGGACGATGGTTACGCGCATGGGTCGGGCCGCGGTTTGAGCGGCAGGACCCGTTGCTCGGCCGAGGCTACGATCCGCGCGATCAGGCGCTCGAAGGAGACCCCCACGAGGCCGCAGATGATGGGCAGGTCGGAGTGTTCGGGGTGCAGGCCGGCCAGGGGGTTTACCTCGATGAACTGCGGCCGGCCGCGTTTGTCGCAGCGCAGGTCGAGGCGGCCCGCGTCGCG
>JBFYWS010000387.1:0-3216 GCA_041310935.1 Desulfobacteraceae bacterium
GCCTCGATGAAGAGCACGGCGTCCCCGCGCTGCAACTCGATGTCGAACGCCTTGACGGACCGGCCGGCGCGCAGGCACTGCTGGAATGTGTCGAACAGTTTGCGGTCGCTTTCCGCGGTCAGGAATTGCCGCATGTTCCGGCCGGACAGTTCCGCCTTTGAAACGCCAAGGATCTGGCAAGTGGCATCGTTCATGAAGGTGAAGTTGCCGTCCGGGTCGACCTCGTAATAGCCTTCCTCGATGCTCTCCAGGATACGGCGGTACTTCTCCTCGCTCTCCTTAAGCGCCTGCTCCGCGCGCTTGCGATTGTTGATGGTGAACTGGACGTGGGAGCCGAAAATCAAAAACAGGCACAGCACGATGACGCGCATGCCCATCACGCCGACGTTGGGGCCGAAGATCTCGCGGTAGAAACTGATCTCCCCGGGCGAAAACAGGTTGATCAGCGCCTCGAGGCCCCAGTAGGCCGCCGCCAGGAAGATGGCGGTCAGAACCATGGAATCGGCCATGTCGTTGCGCGTCAGGAAACGCCGTTGCAGGGCTTGCATATACTCCCCCTGGTTGAAAATTTGACCGCCACGGGAAATCTTGGTAAACTTTAGGTAACCAATGTGAATGAAGTCTATCAGATTCCTCACCGGAAGGAAACCGCGTTATGGTCTCGCGCCTGAAACAGTACCTGCTCATTGGCGCCGTCGGCGCCGTCTTGTATTTTCTGATGAGCACTCATATCATTTTCTACGGCTCGGAAGCCAACTTCGTGAGGAACATCTACTTCCTTAAAAAGCCCAAGCTCAACCTCCACTACACGTTTGTCAGCCTGAACCAACTGAGCCCCGAAAGCATCATGAAGATCAAGCCGCTGAGAGAGGACGGCATCGGTGAACTGCTTGTGGAGATCGGGGTGATGTCGGCCGCTGAACGCAGCCGACTGGAAAGCAAGTACCGCTGAAATCGGTTCACTTCGGGCTTCGAGGGGCCGTGGGACCACGTTAAGACCGGAGTAGCTGATCAAGTAGAAAGGGTTCAGGAAAGAAGCAGTTGCCCGGCCCTGATCGCCGCTGACCCCAACCGTCCATGCGGGAGGATAGCGAAAACCATGGCGCCAGCCCTCGTGGATTTCCTGAACCCCGGACCCTGAGACCTGAGTAGTTACAAGCCTCAAGGTCGCTGGCTGACGATGGCGTTCAGTTGCAGGATCAGCGGTCGATCCTCCTCACCTTCACCGCTAAACCGGACGGGGCCGGGCCTGCGGTAGCAGTCCTCCCCTTCGCAGGCCGCCAGCCATTTCTCCTGGTGGGCCTTGAACACCTGCATGGCGATGGAATCCACGTCCACCAAGGCCTTCTCGATCACCAGGGCGAGCCGGCCCTTGCGCTCTTCGAGGTGCATCAGCGGGCCGATGGGAATACCGATAGGCTCCCAGGCAGCGAACCCCAACTCCAGGTTCCGGATGGCCGCCATCTGGCCGGTGGCCCCGTTGGCAATCAGGCTGAAGGCGGTCATGCCGAGGTTGTAGGTGTAGATGCAGTCAAACTGGGTCGGGTCGTTGCCGCGGCCGTCGTAGCCGTAGAAGTGCTCCTGGGTTTTGAAGCTCGGTACCGTTTTCTTGTAGATCGCCTCGACGGCGGCCGGCACCTTGTCCTCGGGGCCGACCAGCCCCGCCTTTTCCAGTTCCTGGCGCAGGGTCTTGGCGGAAATGATCGAGACCTTGGTCAGGAGAAATTCGCCCTGGCCGTAATTTTCGAAAACGGCCGGCCCGAAGCGGTCCGGGTCGTGGCCGGCCTTCTGCATGGTTTTGCTGAAATACCCCCGCGGGATGCCGAGCTTGTAGAGGCCTTTCTCCTTCAGGATGTTGAGATAGTCGTGCACCAGCCCCATGAGCACTCTCTCGGTGTGGATCTGAGAGAACTGGAAGTTGCCGTGGCTGTCGCGCTCCGTCAGCAGCCCCTCCTGGAAAAATTCCGGCAGGTCGTTGAACAGGTCCTCGTCCCGGGTGTTCCAGAGCCGGAAGGCCGAATCGTCCCGGGAGCGCTGGGCCAGCCGGTGCAGGTACTCCAGCTTGCTTTCCAGGGACGGGAAGGCCGAGTGAAAATCCCGGTCGTGCGTGCGGTTGTATTCGGCGATGATGGTGTTCAGCTTCATGATGAACACCTCCACCTCGTTGACGAACTCGAGCACTCCCTCGGGGATCACGATAATCCCGTAGTTCTTCCCGGCGCCGGCCCGCTTGACGATCCCTTCGCAGATGATCCGCGACAGGTGCCGCAGTGTCATCCCGTAGGCGGTGTAATCGATCCGGTTCTCCTTGGCCGCCTTTTCCAGCCGCTCCTCGTCCACGAAATCCACCAGGTCCTCGCCGATGATGGTGATGTTGGGATGCGCCTGTAAGGCCACCTCCAGCGCCAGGTGGCTCGCCACCCGGCCCATCACCTTGCAGACGTGGTAGTACTTGATGTCGGAGCTGGCGTCGTTGGCAAGGCCGCTGATGGCATTGGCAAAGGCCCGGGCCGCGGTGTGAAACCCGAACGACACGGCGCACAGCACCTGGCCCTGGTCGTCGCGCACCTGGATGTCGCCGTCGATGGTCTTGGGCACGCCGATCACCTGGATGCCGTCGTTTACCATTTCGTGGGCCAGGAACGCGGCATTGGTATTGGAATCGTCGCCGCCCACGATCACCAGGGCATCCAGCCCTAATGCCTTGCACGTCTGGCGCGACAGGTCGATCTTCTGCTTCGAGTCGATCTTGGCGCGGCCGGTCTTGATCATCGTGAACCCGCCCAGGTTGCGGTAGTCATCGACGAACTCGCGGGTGATCTCGACCGCCTCGTTCTCGATGACGCCGTCGGGCCCCACCCGGAACCCGAAGACGCGGTTCTCGGGATTGACCCGCTGGGCGGCGTCGAACAGCCCGGCAATCACATTGTGGCCGCCGGGTGCGGGACCGCCGGAAAACACGATGCCGATGTTCCGCCGCCGGGTGTACCGCTCCGCTACCGCTTTCGGGACCTTGGCCTTACCCGAGATGATCTGGACCTTGTTGTGGATGATGCTCGGGAGCTGACGCTCGGCTTCCGGGTCGATGCTGAAGCGGAAGCGGTCGGTCTCCTCGAGAAGGGTGTAGGGCTGCGCGAACACCTGGCAGGCGGGCGGACGGAAAGCCCGTCTGCGCCTGAGCTCGTAGCTCACGTCATCGACCGCCTGCTTGACCGT
>JBFYWS010000408.1:0-3111 GCA_041310935.1 Desulfobacteraceae bacterium
TAGTCGATACCGCAGGCATACAAATCCGGGGTGAAGGTCAGGCCGGCCAGGGTGGCGTAGCCGCCGTAGGAAGCGCCGTAGATTCCGATGCGCTTCGGGTCGGCAATCCCCTCCTTGATGAGCCACTGCACCCCGTCGGTGATGTCGTCCTGCATCTTGCCGCCCCATTGCTTGAACCCGGCCTCCCAGAAGGCCTTGCCGTAGCCGGTCGAGCCGCGGAAGTTGATCTGTAGCACTCCCACCCCCCGGTTGGCCAGGAACTGGGTCTCGGGGTCGAAGCCCCAGACGTCGCGGGCCCATGGGCCGCCGTGGGGGTTGACCACGATCGGCAGCTGGATGGGCTGCGCGCCCTTCGGCAGGGTCAAGTAGCCATGGATGGTCAGGCCGTCGCGGGACGTGAAGTGGATCGGCCGCACGTCGGCCATTTCCGCCTCGTTCAGCCAGGGGCTCAACTCCGCCAGCTTCTCGAGACGCCCGGCGGCATGGTCGTAGAGGTAGCTGGCGCCCAGGGATTTGTCGCTGAAGGTGCGCACGATCACCCGCTTCTCATCGCGGCTCATGCCGGTGACCGCCACCCGGCGGCCGGGCAGGCGCGCTTCCAGCGCCGCCTGCAGCTGCCTGCGCTCGGAGTCGAAGAAGTCATATTGAGGCTTGTCCGTGGTGAAGGCCACCCCCGTGATGACCTTGCGCGCCTTGGAGCGCAAGAGCCCGGAGACGTCCACCTCGGGGTGTTCGTAGATGAGATCTAGAAATTTGGCATCCTTGACGTCGTATAGATAGATGGCCGTCTTGTCGCGGCCGATGTTGGAGGCCACGTACAGCCGCTGGTTGTCGAAGCTGAAGAACAGCGGATCGAGGCTGTTCTTGAAATCCGTGGTCACGACGGTGCGGAAGGGGTCTTTTTCGGTCGCGCGGTAGAGCAGGCTCGATTGCACGCCGTCAGTGGTGACGGCCACCCGCAACCGGCCGTCGTTGTCGGTCAGCCACTCGGAGACGTTGCCCGGGTTTTCGGCCGACAGCTCCATCGCCCCCGTGTGGATGTTGATGCGGTAGACGTCGAACACCTTGGGGTCCCGCCGGTTCAGGCTGATCAGCATTTCGTCGTCGTTGTCCTCGAGCCGGTCCACGATGCCGGCCCGCACGCCCTCGAAGGGAGTCAGTTCCTTGAACCCGGAGCCGTCGATGTTGACCGCGTACAGCCGGTAGTTCTCGTCGCCGCCGGTGTCCTGGATGTACACGACGCGGTTGTTGTTGGCCCAGACGCTGCCGGCGATATCGCGCTCACATGCGTCGGTCAGACGGGTCTCGGTCTGTTCGCCGACTTTCCGGACAAAGACATTGAGCCGATTCTCCCACGGTTTCATATAGGCGATGTGCTCGCCGTCGGGGGAGAGCGAATAACCGGCAGTTTCGGGATTTCTGAAAAAATCTGTGAGCGGAATCAGACGCGGCTGAACAGAGGGTGCGCTTGCGCCCGTGGAAAGCCCGGGCAGCGCAAGCAGTGCGGCCAGCGTCACCCCGGCTGCTATTTTTTTCATGTTCATCGTAAACTCCTTTCTTTTCAGAACTGGAACGTCATTTTCGGGAAGATGTGCAGTATGAGCTCGATGAAACCGAATCCGATCGGAAACCAATACAAGACGGCCGGCCCTGTCACATCTAACTGCGCCTGTGCCTGTAACACTTGCTGTCGCATGCATTTTCTTCGCATATCCGATCCTCCTGCCGGGATGAATGCTGTGAACCGGTGATTTTCGAAAACGCTTTGGTCGGGTTGAGTCGATCTGCCATTCTGTGACGCATGCCCGTGCTGCCTGGCTGGAAAAACAGCACCGCCGCGACCGGCAGAACCAATCCCAGGATCGTCGTGACGATCATCAGCATCCCCAGTTCGTCATAGTGGCCGCGCTCGACCACGAAGAGCTTGTTCAGGTATTGGGTGCCGAGCTGGCTGGCCGACAAGGCCAGGTTCGTGAAAGCGGCCATTACCGCAAAATAGGTGGCCTTCCGGTTGCGCGGGGCCTCCTTGGCGATCCAGGCCAGCATCGGGATCATGGCCACCTGCCCGATCGGCGAATCCGCCATGGTGTCGACGAGGGCGATGGTGTGGGCGCCGAACCCCAGGTGGGCTTCGGTCCACTCGTGCAGCCCGTAGAACATGCCGAGAAACGGCAGCGCCATCACTGTACCGTAGAGGGACAGAAAGACCACCAGGTACGGCACAGGCCGCCGGCCCATCCAGCCGCGCAGGGCGAGCATTCCGGCAATCGCCAGGATCGAGGCGACCTGCCGCAGGGTCCCCAGGAAGGCCTCGTCGAAGCCGAGCCGGTCCATCTGCCACCAGCTCGCGCCGGCGCCGGCCCCGGGCATGGCCCGGAACACAAAGATGATGACGGCAATGGCAACGATCTCGCGGCGGCGGCCGGGGTCCAGGTCGGCCAGGAGCTGGCGCATCAGAAAAACGATCAAGCCCAGGGACCCGAAAAAAATGATCTCTTCGTTCATGGGCACGCGGCCGAGACCCAGCAGTAAAGACAGGGCCACAAACGCCACCCCGGCACCCAGGATGTTCGCGTTCAGGGTAACGGCCTCCGGCGGGGAAATCTCGGCCGGGAGTGCGGCGGAGCGCCGGCGCCAACGCCTCATCCCAGCCGCCAGAAGCACCCCCAGCACCGAGACCATTGGGATCGCGAGCGAGATCCAGTACATGGTTTCATACGACAGCGTTTTCGCGAGCCACCCGCCGGCCCCGGCCACCACCGCGCCGCCGACGACGATCGCCATGCGGCCCAGGGTCTGCATGGTCACGTGCATCTGCTGCTGCTCGGCCTCGCTGTAAGGCGTGCCGTTCTCCCGGAGGGCGGGCACGGCCTCGACGGTCATTGCATCGGCCACCACGTCCTGGAGCACAAACCCGATGGGGGCGAGCAGCACCGAGATCACGTACCAGGCGTCCAGGGGCAGGAGTGTTGCCATCCAGTCGGCATGCCCGGTCAGGCCGACCATGATCGCGAGGCTTGCGCCCATCAGCACGGCCCCCAGGTAGACGAACAGCGCCTTCCAGCGCCAGAACACGTCCACCAGGTGCCCCAGCGGCATCTTCATCGCCCA
>JBFYWS010000435.1:0-7709 GCA_041310935.1 Desulfobacteraceae bacterium
GGGGTCTCAAAAACCGCGGCCACTTTAAGCGGGGCGGCGGACAAAGGGGTTGCCAACCCGCTGCCCAGCAGCAGGGCCGCGACGAGCGACGCGATCAGAATCACTCCGGTCGTTCGTGGGAGACGTTTTCTCGAACCCATGTGATTTCCTCCTCTTCTCAGTGGTTGACGATATGCTGCGATAACGTAAATTTTTCAAGGTGTTAATGAAAAATATGTGGGCAGCGGAACTGCTGTTTCATCGTTGGCAATCCATATTGGATATGGCAGGCGAATGCAAGCACTCTTTTGCGTTTCCAGGCGCTATTTTTCAGGCGATTCGATTCCGGCCTGATCGCGCTCGGGAACGTGTCAAGCTCACGAGTGCGTGCACTCCGCTGATCGATCAAGGTGGCTTCGTAAAAAACCCGATTTCGATGTTGCGATTCATCCCGCTGTCGCTGCTGCACAGCGTGGCATTTCGATAGGACCCGTTAAACAAAAGGGGCGAAAACGATGCGCCGAATTGGGGATATCGCCGATATACGTACCGTTAGTCGGGTTGTTATTTCATTTGAATACTACCTGCCGCAGGAGGGAAAACAACCAAAACGTGGCGCACCTGGCTGTCAATATCTCATGTTTTCCCACAGTCAATTCTCATGTGATACGCGCAGATATTAAAAAGAAAGGCAGGACCATTTCTGACCCTGCCTCTTATGTTGATTGGTTCCTTATAGCTTTCTCATATCATGGGAAACAATGAATCTAATATCTGCTGACGATGAGTTGCCTTAGTGGCGTTTATCATAAATACCATCACGAATGATGCCACACCACCACCCTCTCCCTAACCCTCCCCCTGAGGGGGAGGGTTAGGGAGAGGGTAGCGCGACACATGTGGCTATCTTTATGAAACGATGTACTTAGGTATCGACCCCTGTTATTGTAACCGTGTAGACTCTACCGTCGTTTTTACCATATCATAATCCTTCCTCTGTCAGGCCGTTCATGTAAAAGCTAAACTGGAGATAATGAGCCATGAAACTATCAAGAGCACAAATGATATAGATGGATTACTGCCGATCTCATTCAGAAAAGATTTGTCGTGCTTGTTGGGACCGCTAACCTTGAAAATGAAGATGAGTCATCGATGCGTATTGCGGGCGCTGAAATCTCTTCGTTTTTCGGTCTCCAGAATATCAAGAGTAAACAATTTTGTGCTTCGGTTTTTTGATAACAGCCGCCGATTAAAAGATTTCGCTGTTTCCCAAATCCTGCCTAAAATTGGTCTGCCCTTGGTGCCGGTACGGCCGGGTTGAGCAACCGGCCTAGCAAGAAACTGTGTTTCTGCAAAGGACTACGTGATGCCGATTTCACGAGAAAGAGCGAAAATGCGTTTTGGGATTTCGGGAGGAAAATTTTTGTAGCGCATTATGTGACGAAGCAGGGAGCGGGCGTGCTTATGGCGACCCCATTTCAGCATTTTTTCGGCGATTGCAGCTTGAAACGAAAGGATTGCCCTGGAATCCTTATAAAATTCCCTGGCCAATTGGTCAACCGCAAGGGGTAGGTCCTCATAACCGTGCAACTGAATCAAGCAGGCCGCAATCGCTCCTGTGGCTCCCTTAAGTTCATCGAAATTACGACTCAGTTTCTTAAGCTCTCCCAAGGCATCCCCGAAACGCCCTATTTGGTAGAAGGTCATTGCGCATGTTAAAATTTCATCGAAAGTAGGGTGATCCCTCCATCCTTGCTTGATTACGGCGATCTGTTCGTCCGATATTGTCTGAGACTCTTCGAGGGCATCGCAGCCGATTTCGAGGTCGATTTTTTTAAGCTGGTGCTCGATGTCAGCCTTGATCTCTGGAGGGAGGTGAGGCGAGGACGAAAGCAGATTTTTATAAAGATCCCCTGCTTCCTCAGACAGACCATGGGATCGGTAGGTGTTTGCCTCCCTGCGTATCAGCGCTAAGGTGATTTTTCCAGTCATCTTGAGTTCCCCTGCGCGAATAAATATCCACCGTTTCGAAACTGAATTTAATGCCAACCGGTTTCAGTTATTCATTGCTGTTTTGGATAGCTTGCATAGATATGTACTTCCAACCCCAAGCCACTTGGCAGCCGCGGTCTTTGTCTTGAAACGACTGATCACGTACTCCAGATAACGAGCCTTCATCATGTTGACACCCATCTGCTGGGTGGCATGCACATCTCCGTTTTGAAACGCGCTCTCCAGAATCTCTAAAAGCAATGCTTTTAAATCAGCGATCGCCTGCATAGATTCCTCTCCCAAATAAAAAAACGAAATAGAACCGTATGAAAGAAATCGCACCTAAAAAAGAAAGCGTAACCATCACGATAAGAGGTTTGTTTTGGTGATCCGATGCTGTTTCAATAAAACATCCGCCCCCACCTCCGCCTCCACCACTTCCTCCGCCGCCAGAAACAGAGCCACCACCTGGGGGTGCCGCAGCGCAAGGCGTTATGGTATCCCCGACATCGGCGCAAACCGCACTTGAAAAGATGCTTTCGCTTCCGGCAGTATCGTAGGCGGTAACGGCAAAATAATACTTAAACCCTTTTTCGAGACCGCTCACGACAAACAAAGGGGCGTCGTCATTAATGAGGTCCGCGAGGGCCAGGTTTCCAGCCAGATCATAAGGAGGACCCGGGGTGCCTTTGCGGAAATACACGCCGTAGCCTTCCAGGTCGGGTTCGCTATTGGCGTCCCACGCCAGTGTTACATCCGCTGAAAGTGCAGGTGCTGCAAGGAACAATAAGACTAAAACACCGAGACATCCTGAGAGAACAAGGCGATGGAGCGATTTTCGCTTCTGCCCAACAAGGAAGCACAAAGCGGGAGCTACGGTTTTGCTCCGAAGGGTGCTTTGGCGTTTCGGTTGGTTTTGAACGAGGCGGGAATTGGAAGACCGTAGCGCGCAATGCTCATCAATCATGCTTTACACCTCCGGAATCGAAATGGTGGAGGAAAGCCCCCGTTCGATTCCGAAGGTTTTCCTCATCGATGCCTACGAGGTTAGCTGAAGGGCTTGGGCCGATAAGGTTACCCCTCGCCGGATGGCGATGCGCCCCAAAAACGTGGGTCCCCCGCTCCTGATATTTTCAAGATTAGGCACATGAAATTTACTATGCATATTTATTTTTGTCAATCAAACTTTGAAAACACTGGGTGCTCTTTCATATAGCGGTATTTTTAAGCCAATTAAATTATCTCAATATTCTCTCAATATCAAAGAGTTGGTGCCTCGGTGATTTGTCGGATGATCAAACGAATTTCGGGAACGATTGAGATTACAATGCGTGCCTCTAAACGTATTTTAAACTGCGAAGACAAAAACTGGATTGCGAAATGAAAGATGCAATTCCAAATACGCTCGGAAGGATGGGGATAGAATCGTTCGCTCTTCAGCGAGATCTCAATCGGTGGGCTGCCGGAAATCAACAGATAGGGTCTGATCGCTCAATGCGTGCACGCCGCTGATCGATCAAACATAGAAAATGGGGTCCAATTTTTTCCGCAGGCGGAGAGCCTCAAGCAAACCCACCGTGCCGGTCATCATGTTGTCGCCTAAAGGGGCACCCCACACCATCGGCAAGCGGGAGCCGGCCGCCATTTTCCGCTTGGGGCCGGTAGCGATGATGGTGTCGAGGGCTTCGGGACCGGCGGTCCTGCGGAGGTAGGCGCCGTGACCGCCCTCGGCCAGGATTCCGGCGTGGTCCAGGCGCCCGGCGGCCAGGTCCCGCAGCAACCCCTCCAGCCGCTCGACGGTGATGTCTTGCGTGTGATACTCGACAAACCCGGCGAGTTCGCCCTGCAGCATGGCGGCACAGACCGTGTGCGAGGTGGCGATGTCGAGCACCATGAACCGCTCCCGGTTTCGGGCCGCCATGTCGCAGGCAGCACCGGTGATGGCGGCCATCCCGCTGTCCATCACGTAGATCTCCTCGGCCGGCAGCTCCCGCGCGCTTGCGGCCATGGACCGCAGCCGGTTCATCACCGGCGGGATCTCGCCGGCGGCGAACAGCAGCGTTTGCGGGAGCGGCTGCGCATCCAGGCGTTCGCGATAGAGGGTGTGACGGAAATCCAGGTGCGATACGCCTGGCGGCGGCACCCCGTGGTCCTGGGCGCAGACCGCAACGGCATCGAACGCATAGGGGACACCGAAGCCTTCCACGATCCGCTGCAGCCGGTCCGCTTCCACATCCCTCAACACCAGGTGGGAATAGGTTTTCCGCCGTCGCAGAGCCTCGGCCTCGTCGTCGCCGACGACGGTGATTCCCCAGGCGCGAACCTTCGCAAGGTCATGGGCCAGGGTGGCCGCCGCCGAGGCCGACATGACGACCGCGTGGGTCGCAGCCCGCTCGCGCAGGACCGCCGTCACCGGCCCCCCGCCCATCTCGCAGCCGGTGACCAGCAGATCGCCCGGCAGCCGCGCGGCGTGCTCCGCAATTGTCCGCACCGGCGAGACCACCACGGCCTTGTAGTGGTGCACGGATTCCGTGTCGTACCAGAGCACGTCCAGCGTTCCGGCGCCGATATCGAGCAGCAGAAAACGGCTCATCGGTCCTGATCCTTTCCCGCGCTGGCGTGGGTGGAGGTGAGGTGGCAATCCCCCTGGGCCTTGAGCACGCGATTCATGCGCCCGGGAAGCGGCCTTCCGAGGAGCGCTTCGTATGCGTCCACCACCTTGCAGAGCGCTTTCAGGTCGACCCCGGTCTCCACCCCGATTTGATGGAAGAGGTTGACGGCATCCTCGGCGGCGACGTTGCCGGCGGCGCCCTTCACAAACGGGCAGCCCCCGAGGCCGCCCGCGGAGACATCGAATATCTCCACCCCGGCTTCGTAGGCGGCGAGCGTATTGGCCAGCCCCAGCCCGCGCGTGTCGTGCAGATGGATTGAAACCGGGATGTTCGGGACCGCCGCGCGGGTTTTAGCGACAAGCCGTCGCACCTGCCGCGGGTTGGCCATGCCGGTGGTGTCGGCCAGATTGAGATCCTTCGCGCCGGTTTCCGCCAGGCGGCCGGCCATCTCGAGCACCTTGTCCTCGGAAACGGCCCCTTCATAAACACACCCGAAAGCACACTGGATCCCGGCACGAACCTCCACCCCCGCGGCGACCGCCTGCCGGATCAGCCCGAGCAGGCTGACGAACGCCTCCGCCGCTGAGCGCTTGACGTTCTTCAGACTGTGCGAATTGGATGCGGAAGAGGACATGCTCAGGTGGCCGATGCCGCACGCCAGCGCCCGCTCCAGCCCCTTGTCGTTCAGCACCAGGGCCGTGACCAGGACGCCGGGGGCTTCATGCGTGACGGCTCCGACGAACTCATCGGTGTCGGCCATCTGAGGAACAACCGTGGGGTGCACGAAGGAGCCGACCTGCACCCGCTTGACGCCGGCCGCTACGAGCAGTCGGAAGAGGGTCAGCTTGTCTTCCAGCCGCAGCACCTTCGGCTCGAACTGCAGGCCGTCTCGCAAGGATTCGTCTTCCACTATCACACGGGCCATGGTCGATCTCTCCTGAGATAATATGGCTGAGCGAGCGGGGTCAGCGCGTCGCGGGAGAAAGCCCCGCCAACTCGCGATATTCCGCCGCAACCCTGTCGAAGACCCCTTCCCAGGACAGGGGCGCCAGGCGGCAGGCGACCTGGCGCGGCGCGCCGCACTCCGCAACCCGCGCCAGCTGACGGGTGAGGGCCTGGGCCAGCTCCTCGACGAAGCGCGGCAGGTCCTCCGACACGGGCGTATCCGTTGCGATGAGCCGCGGCAGCGGCACGGTTTCAACCACCTTTTCCGCGCACAGGCCTGCGGGCATCCAGGTCTGCGTGCCCGGAAGATCCGTCATCACCACCCGGCATTCGCAGGCCAGGGATTCCAACACGACCAGTGGCAACCCCTCGAAAAACGAGGGCAGGACAAAGACGTCGGCCGCCCGCAGCACTTCGGCCAGCGCTTCCTGGGTGAGGGCCCCCAGGAAGACCACGTTGTCCAGGTCTGCGGCCTGTTGGCGGATGGCTTCCGCCCCGGCTTCCCCGGCGGAGCCCGCCAGCAGGAGCTTCACCCGCCGGCCCGGCGGCGCCTGCACCCGGCGCATGGCCTCGATCAGCCAGGGGACGCCTTTGGGCGCGCTGATCTTGCCGGCGTAGGCCACAAGGAGTTCTGCGCGGCGGCCGGGGGGGGTGCCGTCGCCGTCGGGTCTGAACAAGTCGGCGCGGAAACCGGCCCCCACGATGCGCACTCGCGCCGCGGGGATGCCATAGGCCTTGACCACGTCGGCCTGGTTGTCGGCGTGCAGGGCCAACACCCTGTCCACGATGGCGCAGGCCGGCAGAACGAAGGCGGCAAGCTGCGGGGCCTTTTCGAGCTGGCGCAGCTCGGTGCCGTGGCTGGACACGCACAGGGGAATCTGTGGAAACCGCACCCGGGCCAGGGCGGTCAGCAGCCAGAGGTGGTTGGAATGGATGATGTCGGGCGCAAATTCCCGGGTGGCCTCTGCCAGCGCGGCCTCGAAGGCGCCCAGATAGCCCTCCCGCATCTGTTCCGTGAAAGTGGAAAAGCGGGTCGATGGGTAGGGCATGATGTCGCTCATGCCGGCAACGGGGAAGGGCACCGGGGGCCGCTCAAAGCGGACGGCAACGATCTGGCCTGCGGACAACGGCGGGATATCCGGCAGCGGCGCCTCCCCGGGGATGCCGATCACCGCCCGCTGGAGGTGGCCGGCAGCGGCCGCGTGGCGCACCATGGCCAGCAGCGCAACCCCGCTGCCGGTTTTCCCGGGCTGCTGGGACAACAGGTGCAGGATCCGCAAGGGAGTCTGGACGGCCCGGCGGCCGGCGGGTGTGGAAGGCCTGAAATCGAGAAGTTCCCGCGACAGGCGGCCGGCGACCGGGCGTAGCAGTGGGTTCGTCATGGCCGGAGGCGTAACTACTTGCGCTGCGAGATCTTGTTCAACTCCTCCAGGGACGTCGAATCGTCCCAGACGTCGGCGACCGCCTGATATGCCGTGTCAGGCACCTGCATCATGAAGCTCACTCTGCGCTGGGTCTTGTCGAGCCCGGGCTTGAGCACCCAGTACTCCACCCAGGCGCCGTTCGGGCTTTCAACCGCCTCGTCGCACAGGCTCAGGATGTAGAGCTTGCCGGTTTGATGGCATTTGGCCTGGGAGACGTTCAGCCCGATCTCGGCGCTCTTCGGGCCGGGCAGGCAGTAATTCTTCTCGCACTCAGTGGCCCACACATAGCTGTCCTTCCAGACGAAACGGCCCTTGGGGTTTTCGAGTTCCTTGAGCCCGCCGGGCCCGGACTGGGACAGGTATTGCACTGCTTCCACGACCTTTTGATACGCCTCGCGGGGTGTGGCCTTGCCGGTAACCAGTTCCGACTGCCCGAAGGCCAGGGCCGGGGCCAGCACCATCAGCAGCAATAGACGTTTCATCTTCATCCTCCACAGGCGGCCCACTCGCAGCGGACGGCGATCGTCCGTCCGACGCGTTGCCATCGCGATGTTAGCTCACTTCATTGCCGAATGCAACCGGACCCACGGCTCTGAAACGGTGAGCCCCAACCATGGGTTTGCGGCTTTTCCCGGGCACCGCTCAATCCGGATCCGGCGACACGTCGGGCTCCACCTGGTAGGCGTTGGCGATCCGGTTCGTGCCGCAGAAGACGTCCACCACGGCCACGATCTCGCCGATCCCCTCGTTGTCCAAT
>JBFYWS010000494.1:0-3166 GCA_041310935.1 Desulfobacteraceae bacterium
CCTTTTCGCGCCTTTCGCGTGTTTCGTAGTTCTCTCTTTCCCACCCAGCATAGCCTTTAATCGGCGAAATTTTCAAACCGGCGACGATGAACCCGTTCGCGCTCCACCTTTAATAGAACGATCCGTAACCATAAGCAATGAAAGTATTGATCATGCGGGACGCTCAGCCAAGCTAAAACAGATCGATCTGGCCGCGTTTAGGCTTCGTTTTCCGGAGGGCCTGCAGGTCCGCGTCCTGCGGGTCGAAAACATTCCGGCCCTGGGCCATGAGCAGCGCAAAGCACACCCCTTTCGCAAAGCCCTTCCGGAACGCCCGGTCGGGGTCCGTTGTTGTCTGCAGGGCATCGATGCGTTTTTCGAGCCGGGTGAGCGCTTCTTCGAGGTTCATGGGGCCTCGCCTTTTCGGGTTGACCGGTCATGGTGGGGGGTTGATAGAAGTGGTTTCACAACCTCGGATCACACCTGAGGGCAAGGCGCAGGCCGATTCGAAAGCGCAGCATACACGCAAGTATGTGAGCATTTCGAGAGGTCTGCAACGCCGCCATCGGGGGTCAGACGAAGTTATGAAACCACTTCTACGCATTTTAGACGATCATCGGATAGGGGGCAAGACCGAAAACCACTCGGGGCCGCAACGGGGAGCGCCGGTTGGGGTAGTGTTGAACCCTGGGCTTCTGAAATGTGCGACCGCAAGAAAAAAAGTCTAATGAACCGGGCGCCTGTTGCCGATAATGAAATTACGTGACGCAAATTCCAGAGGTTCTATACGACGCCATGGAAAAACGCCCCCAGTTCGTTAAAATGACGGTCGTCCGGGAGGAAAACCCTCCGCCCCGCGACATCGGCTGCCCGGATTACAAGCGCTGCCTCAAAGAGGCTGCCTTCAGGAATTATTGTCTTGACTGCAGCCAGTGCGAGGCAGAGCCGGTGGCTGCTCCTTTGGCCGCCGCATGCGGTTCCTTCTGAGATCCGACCCCCGCCTATCAGGGTGTTGAAAAACTGCGCCTGAGGCCGTGATCCGGCGTTGTGCGGCTTTTGTAAATGCTCATCCGCCTCAGGCGGACTGCGCTTTCCAAACCGCCGCACGCCTGGACTGACTGCCTGATGCTTGTTTTTAAACACCCTGATAGAATCGAAGCGCCTCAGCGGAAGAACTGCAGGATGTACTGCAGCGCCACGAACAGAATGATCACTCCCAGCATCGCCTTGATGAACTTCTGGGGAACGAATTTCTGCAGCCGCGCCCCGACGTACATCCCCGCGAATCCACCCGCGCCGAAGAGAAACCCCAGGAACCAGTCGGGGTTGGTCGCCATGCCGGCCTGGGCCGGGATCACGCTGTAAAAAAACACCCCGGCAATGGAGGTGAGAAACGTCCCCATCAGCGCCGCCCCAGCCACCGTGTAGACGGGCAGACCGAAAACGGCGACGCAGAAGGGCGCGATGATAGCCCCGCCGCCGATGCCGTAGGTGCCCCCGATGATGCCGACCACGAAGGCAAGCGCAAACATGCCCAGGGTGTTGTAGGAAAAATGTTGCCCCCAGAACTCGTACTCCACACGGGAGAGAGAGAAGGAAATGGTCCGCACCACCGCTTCGGCCGGCAGGCCCTCTGAAACGCGGGCGCTGCGATCGGCCCTCATTTTCGTGACGTGCTCGTTGAACTTGTTTTCCAGGGCCTTCATCTCCGTTTTGCCCTTCTGGGAACGCGCGGTAAGCTCGTAGAGCAGCCTGGCCCCGATGTAGAGAAGTACACAGCCCACGAAGAGTTTAAAGGCCTTGGGGTCCGGCAAGTACAGGACTCGCAGGTAGTAGCCGATGAAAACGCCGGGCAGCGTGCCCACGATCACGATCCAGGTGAGCGGCCAGGCCATCCGCCCCTCTTTGAGGTAGCGGTAGACGCCGCTGGGGATGGCCACGATGTTGTAGACGAAATTGGTGGCGCTCACCGCGGGGGTCGTGAAATTCAGGATGCTGACCTGAAAGGGCAGCAGCAGAAACGCGCCGGAAACGCCCCCCATGGACGTGAAAGCGGAAACCACGAATGCGACCAGCGGCGGGATGAACACCCAGGTGTCGACGCCGGACACGGGAAAGTGCGCGTACAGGATGTCCATGCGGCCTCCTTTGGGGGGTTGGATCCAAGGGGGTGGGAAGTTGCTTTACATGGCACGATAAATATAATAAACGTGTTAGTATGCTTGTACCGTTCACCTCCCAGGATGTCAAGCGAGTTTTGCATCTCTTGCACGAATGACGATGGATGGTACCCGTAGACCCTCACTGCCTCGAAATAGGGACGGTCTGAACCGATGCCGATAAAAACGCGACGCCCCCCACCCACACTCTCGGCCCACGCGCGGATCCTTTCCGTTCCGGAAAACGCCCGCTGCCTGGATGCAGCGCAGTTGCAAAACCTGGAGCAGTCCTTCCGTGACTGGGCGGAAGCTCCACGGAGTCCCGGGCTCGGCATGTCCCGCCGGCGCATCCTCCTGATCTACCTCTTGATACGCTACACCGGCGCCCGGTTGAACGAAGTGTTGAAACTCGACCCGCAGCGCGACATCGACGACAAGGCGCACTCGGTGTTTTTCCGCAAAACGGGGCCCGAAGGTGCCCCGGCCGGCCGTGACGTGCAAATACCAGAAGTGTTGTCGGCCGAGATTCGAAAGACCCTGGAGATCGAGCTCGTCCTCAGGACGCGCAGCGGATTTTTCAGCATCGATCCCGGCCATGTGCGGCGCAAGTTTTACGAGCGGGCCGCGGCCTGCGGAATACCGAGGGAACTGGGGGCACCCGAAGTCATTCGCCGGTCCAGGGCCGTCGAGCTGCTGCAGAGCAACATGCCGCTCCCGGTCGTTCAGAAAATTCTCGGCCACTCGACCCCCAACCTGGCCGCCTCCTATGTGAAGTTCTCCGAGGAAGACATGCACCGGGCCGAGGCGTTTTTTATCGACCGGGAAAATAGGCGCAAGACCAGCGCCCGCAATGAGTTTTTCGGCAAAATCGAAACCCTGCGCAAAGGCGACATCCAGGCATCTGTGGAGATCTCTACTCCGGGCGGCTACCGCATCAGCGCCGTCATCACCAACCACAGTTTGAAGCGTCTCGGGCTGAAACCGGGGGCCCTGGTCGCGGCCGAAGTGAAGGCGCCATGGGTGACGAT
>JBFYWS010000538.1:0-4024 GCA_041310935.1 Desulfobacteraceae bacterium
GAACGTGGCCTCCCTGGCCGGCCGCACCGCGAGCGTGCTGGGAGGGGCCCACTACACGGCGGCCAAGCACGGTGTGGTGGGCCTGACCCGCCACATCGCCCGGGAACTCGGGCCGCGCGGAATCCGTGTCAACGCGTTCTGCCCGGGGGCGACCCTGACCCCGCTGGTGCAGCGCGCCACGCCGCCCGAGGAGCTGGAGCGTATCGCCTCGGGGATGCCCATCCGGCGGTGGTCCAGACCGGAGGAGCAGGCTCGAGTGGTAGCGTTTCTGCTGAGCGAGGATTCGAATTTCATCACAGGTGCCTGCATCGATTCCAACGGCGGAGCGGTGATGGTCTGATACAGCCCAACTAAATCATTTGAGGAGGAAATATGCCTGAAGACAAAAAAACGCTCTTGGCGATGTACCGCACCATGGTCACCATCCGCCAGTTCGAGACCATGGCCGGCGAGTACTTCGCGGCCGGGCAGATTCCCGGCTTCATCCACCTGTCCATTGGCCAGGAAGGCTCCAGCACGGGGGTCTGCTCCTGCCTGCGGCCGGACGACTACGTGGCCACCACCCACCGCGGCCACGGCCACATGATCGCCAAAGGCGCGGATTTGAAGCGCATGGTGGCCGAGCTTTTCGGCAAGGTGACCGGCTACTGCAAGGGCAAGGGCGGCTCCATGCACATCGCCGACTTCTCGATCGGCATCCTGGGGGCCAACGGTGTTGTGGCCGGGGGGCTGCCCCTGATCTGCGGGGCGGGACTTTCCATCAAGCTGCGCAAGACCGACCAGGTGGCGGTGGTCTTCTTCGGCGACGGGGCCGCCAACCGCGGCCCGGTGCACGAGGCCATGAACATGGCCTCGATCTGGAAGCTTCCGATTCTTTTCGTGGTGGAGAACAACCAGTGGGCCTCCACGACACCGCAGAGTTCTGCCTGCGCCCTGGGCGACCTCTGCCAGCGGGCCGCGGGCTACAACATGCCGGGTTTCTCCGTGGACGGCAACGATGTGCTCATGGTGCGCGAGACGACGCTCACGGCCGTGACCCGGGCCCGCAAGGGCGATGGCCCGAGCATGATCGAAAACAAGACCTACCGCGTGCGCGGCCACTTCGAGGGCGACCCCCAGAAATACCGCGACCAGGCCGAGGTCCTGACCTGGCAGGCGAAGAACGACCCGGTTAACCGCTTCGAGCAAGTGCTCATCCAGGACCAGACGCTCACGAAGAAGAGGTCACGGGTGGTCTGGGATGAGGTGAAAGCCGAGTTGGACGCGGCCATCGAATTCGCCAAGAACAGCCCGTTTCCCAAGCCGGAAGAGGCGCTCGAAGATCTGTATGCCAATCCGTGATGGCCTTACGTGCCAGGCAGTAACTACTCAGGAGGCCATGATGGATGGGGAAGAGGGAACTACGAAATACGCGAAAGGCGCGGAAAGTGAAAAAGAGTGGTATTAGCCGCAGACGGACGCAGAGAAAAATTATCCGACAGGATTTTCAGGATTGTGCAGGATCTCTTTTTCTTCCGGAAAGCGCTGATTAAAAACATGTGAATCCTGTTAATCCTGTCTAATGCTTTCTTTCCCTACCTGCAACCGGAATACATAGGAACAAACCATGTCCGATCGAATCCTGAGCGCCTCCGCCGCTCTGGCCGAAGCCCTGCACGAAGAGATGGCGCGCGACGAGACTGTTTTCATTCTGGGCGAGGACCTGACCGCCCACGCCGGCATTTTCGGCCAGTTCAAGGGGATCCCGGAGAGGTTTCCCGGCCGCATCCTTGACACTCCCATCAGCGAGGCCTGCATCGCGGGCTGCGGCGTGGGCGCGGCCCTGACCGGCATGCGGCCCATCGTGGACTTCCACTTCGCCGACTTCGTCACCTGCGGCATGGACGAATTCTGCAACCAGGCGGCCAAGATCCGGTACATGTTCGGCGGCCAGGTCAAGCTGCCGATGGTGGTGTGGTGCCCGGACGGTGCCGGGCTGCGGGCGGCCGCCCAGCACAGCCAGTCCCTGGAGGCGTGGTTCGTGCACACCCCCGGCCTCAAGGTGGTGGTACCCTCCGAGCCCGCCGACGTGAAAGGCCTCATGAAGGCCTCCATCCGCGACGACGACCCCGTGATGTTCTTCCAGCACAAGCGGCTCTTCAGCAAAGAGGGGCATGTGCCGGCGGATCCGGAATTCATCATTCCCCTGGGCCGGGCGGCCGTGAAACGCGAAGGCAGGGATGTGAGCCTTTTGACGTACGGCTCCGGGTTCTACATGTGCATGGAGGCGGCCCAGGAGCTCGCCCAGCAGGGGATCGAGGTCGAGGTGGTGGATCTGCGCACCTTGAAGCCGCTCGACATGGAGACCATCGCCGCTTCCGTCAGGAAAACCTTTCGCGCGGTGATCGTGCACGAGGCCTGCCGGACCGGAGGCTTCGGTGCCGAACTGGCGGCGCGCATCCAGGCCGAGCTCTTTGACTACCTGGATGCCCCGATCCTGCGGGTGGCGGCGAAAGACGTGCCGACCCCCTTCTCGCCGCCCATGGAGGACTTCGTACTGCCGAAGGCGGCCGACGTGATTGCAGCCGTCAAGGCTGTGTGCAAAAGGTGAAGGAGTATCTCGCGTGCAACTCTACGAGCTGACCATCTCCGAGGCCCACCGGCTTCTCACGAACAGGGACATCTCCGCGGTGGAGCTGACCCGCTCCGTGCTGGGGCGGATTGCCGCGGTGGAAGCGCAGGTGGACGCCTTCCTCACCATTTTGGAAGCGCCGGCGCTTGCGCAGGCCGCCGCTGCGGACCGAGCCATCGCCGCCGGTGAGTGCCGGCCGCTGACCGGGATCCCGCTCGGCGTCAAGGACGTCGTCTGCACCCGCGGGGTGGCCACCACGTGCGGCTCGAAGATCCTGGAAAACTTCATTCCGCCCTACGACGCCGCCGTGATCGCCCGCCTCAAACAAGAGGGCGCGGTGATCGTCGGCAAGCTCAACATGGACGAGTTCGCGATGGGCTCCTCCACCGAGAACTCCGGTTTCAAGGTCACGCGCAACCCGTGGGACACCGCCTGCATCCCCGGCGGCTCGAGCGGGGGATCGGCCGCGGCCGTCGCGGCCGGCATGTGCCTGGGGGCGCTCGGCTCGGACACGGGCGGCTCCATCCGGCAGCCGGCCTCCCACTGCGGGGTCGTCGGCGTCAAGCCCACCTACGGCCGGGTGTCCCGCTACGGGCTGGTGGCCTACGCCTCCTCGCTCGACCAGATCGGACCCTTCGCCCGGCGGGTAGCCGACGCCGCCATCCTGCTCAACGGCATCGCCGGCTACGATCCCACCGATTCCACCTCCGTGCCGGTGCCGGTGCCGGATTACACGACGGCGCTGGCGGAGAACCTCAAGGGCGTGAAAGTGGGCATTCCCCAGGAGTACAGCGCCTCCGCCGGCCTGGACCCCGAGGTGTCCGCGGCGGTGGAGGGTGCCGTGCGGACCCTGGAGTCCCTGGGTGCCAAGCGGGTTGCGATTTCGCTGCCGCACACGCGCTACGCGGTCGCCGTTTATTACGTGATTGCGCCCGCGGAGGCGAGCTCGAACCTCGCCCGTTACGACGGTGTGAAGTACGGCCGCCGCAGCATAGACCCGGCCGACCTGCATGCCATGTACCGCCGCACCCGCTCGCAGGGCTTCGGCGCCGAGGTGCAGCGGCGCATCATCATCGGCACCTACTGCCTGTCGGCCGGCTACTACGACGCTTACTACGGCAAGGCCTCCCAGGTGCGCACGCTCATTGTCGAGGATTTCAAGCAGGCCTTCGAGGCCTGCGACGTCATCGCCTGCCCGACCGCACCCACCCCTGCCTTCAAGATCGGCGAGAAGGTCGACGACCCGCTCACCATGTACCTATCGGACATCTTCACCATTTCCGCCAACCTGGCCGGCATCCCGGCCCTGTCGGTGCCCTGCGGCTTCTCCGGCAAAGGCCTTCCCATCGGCCTGCAGTTGATGGGCCGGCATTTCAACGAGGAGATGCTGATCCGGGTGGCGCACCGGTTCGA
>JBFYWS010000004.1:0-3037 GCA_041310935.1 Desulfobacteraceae bacterium
CCCACCAGGCCGAAGACCTCGCCTGCCGCCACGCTGAAGGAGACATCCTCCACCGCCAGCACGAGCCCCTTTCGGCGCGAAAAGCCCGCGCCCTTCAGGGGATAATGCTTGACCACGTGCTGGGCGGTTAAGATCGGATCCGGCATTTCCTCACTCCAGCGGCGCCCAGCACCGGGCGTGGTGGCCGGGGGCCACCTCGATCCACGGCGGCTCCTTGCGGCAGGCGTCATGCCGGCGGAAACAGCGCTCCTGGAAGGCGCACCCCGGCGGCAGGTTGACCAGGCTCGGCACCACACCGGGGATGGGTTTGAGCACTCCCCCCCGCCCCCCGACGTGCGGCAGCGAATTGAACAGCCCGACGGTGTAAGGGTGGGCCGGCCGGGCAAAGAGTTCGCCCACCTCGGCGCTCTCGACCACCTTGCCGGCATACATCACCGCGACCTTGCGGCAGATCTCGGCCACCACCCCGAGGTCGTGCGTGATGAGGAGCACCGACATGCCGTTCTCCTGTTTGAGGCGTGCGATCAGGTCCAGGATCTGGGCTTGGATCGTAACGTCGAGCGCCGTTGTGGGCTCGTCAGCGATCATGAGCGCGGGCTGACAGGCGAGCGCCATGGCGATCATCGCCCGCTGGCGCATGCCGCCCGAGTGCTGGTGCGGGTAGTCTTCGAGCCGCGCGTCAGGCTCGGGCATGCCCACCAGCCCGAGCACGCGGGCGGCCTCGGTGCGAGCGGCAGCCCGGCTCATGCCCCGGTGCCGGCGCAGGACCTCCTCGATCTGGAACCCGATGGTGTAGACCGGGTTGAGCGAGGTCATGGGCTCCTGGAAGATCATGGAGATGCGGTTGCCGCGGATCTTGCGGATCTCCGCCTCGCTCAGCGCGGCCAGGTCCCGGCCGTCGAACAGGATGCGGCCCCCCGCGATCCGGCCCGCCGGCTTCGGCAGCAGGCGCAGGATCGAAAGCGCCGTAACGCTCTTGCCGCAGCCGCTCTCCCCCACCAACCCGAAGGTCTCCCCGCGAGCAATCGTGAGGTCGACACCGTCCACGGCCTTGACCAGCCCCTGCCGGGTTTTAAACTGGGTCTCCAGACCGATGATCTCGAGGATGTTGTCGGGTGTGTCCTTGGCCATCGCCCCCGCCCTAAACTGTCCGTAGCGAGGGATCGAGCGCATCCCGCAGCCCGTCGCCGAAGAGGTTGAAGCCGAGCACCAGCACCAGGATCGCCGCGCCGGGAAAGGCCGCCACGTGCGGGGCGATCTGGATGTACTGGCGCCCCTCGCTCAGCATGGCGCCCCACTCCGGCTGGGGCGGCTGGGCGCCCAGGCCCAGGAACCCCAATGCGGCCGCCTGGAGCACGGCCGTGCCCATGCCGAGCGTCGCGTACACGATGATCGGCGGCATGGCGTTCGGGAGGATGTGGCGTGCGAGGATGCGGAAGTGGCTCCCGCCCAGATGGCCGATGGCCTGTACGAAGAGCTGCTCCTTCAGGGAGAGGACACTCGAGCGCACTATCCGCGCGTAGTGGGGGATGTAGACGATCCCCACGGCGACCATGGTATTGGTCAGGTTGGGCTCCAGGATCGCGGTGATGAATATGGCCAGAAGAATCGCCGGGAACGCGAGCAGCATGTCCATCAGGCGCATGATGAGGCTGTCGATCCTGCCCCCGAAATACCCGGCCATGAGGCCGAGGACTGTCCCCGGCACAAGCGAGATCGACACCGAGATCAGCCCGATCAGGATCGAAATGCGGGCGCCGTAAATCACCCGGCTGAAAATGTCGCGGCCGAGGCTGTCGGTGCCGAACCAGTGCTTTGCGCTCGAGCCCTGCAGGCGGTCCAGGGGCGCAGGCTTGAGCGGGTCGTAAGGTGCAAGACTCGGCCCCACGGCGGCCACCAGCAGCACCAGCGCGATGAGCACCATGCCCGCCACCGCACTGCGATTCCGAAGCAGATCGCTGAAGGTTTCCCAGCTACGCATGTACGCGAATCCTCGGGTCGAGCAAAACGTAGACCAGGTCGACGATCAGATTGATCACCGCCATCAGCGCGGCGAAAATGAGAATGCAGCCCTGCACGGCCGCGTAGTCCCGGCTCATGAGCGAGTCCACCACATAGCGCCCCAGTCCGGGCCACGAGAAGATGGTCTCGGTCAGCACCGCGCCGCTCAGCAACAGGCCCAGGTTTAGCCCCAGCACGGTGACGACCGGTAGAAACGCGTTGCGCAGGGCGTGGCGCAGAATGACCACGCCTTCGCTCATGCCCTTGGCGCGTGCCGTGCGCACGTAGTCCTTGTTCAGCACCTCGAGCATCGCGGAGCGCGTGATGCGGGCCACAATGGCCATGGGCACGGTGGCGAGCGTGAAGGCGGGCAGCACCAGGTAATGCAGGGAGCGCACGAAACCGCCCACGTCGCCCTGCAGCAGGGTGTCCACCAGCATCAGGCCGGTCACGACGGCCGGTTCGCTTCCCATGCCGATCCGCCCCATCATGGGCATGAGCGGGAATTTCACCGAGAGGAGATAGATGAGCATCAGGCCCAGCCAGAAGATGGGCATGGAGACGCCGACCAGGGCCAGGAGCATGGACCCGTAGTCGAAGACGGAGTATTGGCGCGCCGCGGATATCACCCCCGCCGCGATCCCCAGCAACGAGGCAATCAGCATGGCGGCCATTGCCAGCTCAATGGTGGCGGGCAGGCGCGCCCCGATCTCGGATGCCACCGGCGCGCCGGAACGCAGCGATTTACCCAAATCCCCCGCCAGGAGGTTTTTCAGGTAGATCCCGTATTGGACCGGGTAGGATTCGTCCAGCCCCAGCTGGGTCTTCAGGCGCACGAGGTCTTCCGGTGTGGCGAATTCGCCGAGCAGCAGACGTGCCGGATCCCCCGGGATCATGCGCAGCATCAAGAAGACCAGCACGGAGACCCCGAACATGATCAGGCTCAAATGAAACAGGCGTTTGGCTATGTATCCGAGAGGCATCGTGTAATGGAATTGTTATTCACATCATCCCCCTCCCCTCGCCCCTCCCGCGA
>JBFYWS010000444.1:0-10341 GCA_041310935.1 Desulfobacteraceae bacterium
CCACGGATTCGCGGCCGGCGCCGAGAAATTGGAAACCGGAGCGGGGAATTTCCTTGAGCATCCGGGCCTCAAACAAAAGATCGGCAATGCGTTTCATACGTATCCTCCGCTTACGCAAGATCGGCTTGTCGAGGGGTTTTATGCCGGAGTCTCGCCAAAGGCAACCCCCAAATTGAGGAGTACTCGCAGCGCCGGCCGAGCGGCCGGCGCTGCGAACCTGTTTGACTTATTCGGATTTTATGCTATACATCAAAGCCCCAGCGATTGGGCAAACCGCCACGCACCCACAGCCAAGGAGGAGCGGAATTTTACCATGGAATTAGCGCAGTTGGATTTGATCGGCATGATTCGCGGCGCCGGCATCGTCGTTCAGTTGGTGTTGTTTCTGCTGCTGTTTTTCTCGGTAAGTTCATGGGCCATCATCATCATCAAGTACCGCTACCTGCGCCGCGCGTTTCACGATTCGGCCGAGTTCAGCGACTTTTTCTGGAAGAGCCGGGACTTTTCCAGCGCCTTCGCCCGGGCGAAGCAGCTGCCGGGCAGCCCGCTGGCGCGGATATTCCGGGTGGCATATATGGAGCTGAAAAAAACCAGCCAGGCCGGCGAGACATCGGAACCCGGTGATTTTTCCTCGGGGGGCGGGAGCCCGAACGTTGCTTTCAGCCCACGGTTCGCGGGCACGGACAACGTGAAGCGGGCCCTGCGGCGGGCGATCAACACGGAGATGACGCGCATGACCCAGATGGTGCCGTTCCTGGCGACCACCGGCAACACGACGCCCTTCATCGGGCTTTTCGGGACCGTGTGGGGCATCATGACCTCGTTTCACAGCATTGGGCAGAAGGGCTCCGCGAGCCTCGCGGCGGTCGCACCCGGAATCTCCGAGGCCTTGGTCGCCACGGCCGCCGGCCTGGTGGCCGCCATCCCGGCTGTCATCGCCTTCAACTACTTTATGAGCAAGATCCGCATCGTGGAGACCGAAATGCAAAGTTTTTCGGCCGATTTTCTGAACATCATCGAACGCGACATCATGCGGCTTGAAAGGAGAAAGTGATGAACACCGGCAGCGGCGACAACGGCTTGATGTCGGACATCAATGTTACCCCCTTCGTCGATGTGATGCTCGTCCTGCTCATTATTTTCATGGTGACGGCCCCCATGCTGGTGCAGGGACTGGATGTGGCGCTCCCGCAGGTGACCACCAAGGCCCTGGAAACCAAGGAAGAGCACCTGATGATCACGGTGCGTAAGGACCACCTGATTTTCATCAACGATTTCGAGGTCTCTCTCGACACGCTGCAGGAGAAACTGGCCAAGATCATTCAAGGGCGGACCAGCGCGGACGTGTATTTGAAGGCGGACAAGGATGTCTCCTATGGCCTGGTGGCCCAGGTGATGGCCCGGATCAAAGAGGCCGGGGTCGACAAGTTGGGGATGGTCACCGAGCCCGCACCCCCCGAGAAAGACACCAAGGCGACCAAAGCAAAACGCGGATGAAGGACCGTCGGCCTGCTCGCAGATTAGACCACTCGGAGGGTGAAGATCACACCCATGCGGTGGTCTATCCGTTTTTGTTCTCCTTCGGCCTGCATCTGCTCGTCATCGCGGCACTTGTCTTCATCCCGATGCGCTTTTCCACGCCGCGGCTGCCCCCGGGCGCGATCAGCGTGAGCCTGGTGGCGCTCCCCGGGCCTCCTATCGCCGGCGCCGGTGACGGCGGGCCGGCGGCGGAGAAACCCAAACCCGCCGAAACGCCCAAGCCGGTCGAAACGCCCAAGCCACCGCCCGAAAAGCCCGCCGTGCCGGTGGCTGAGCCGGCCCCGAAGCCGGTCCCGGCGGTGCCGAAACCCGAAGTTTCCCTGGCGCCTCCCAAAGTGAAGGAGAAAAAGTCCCTTAAGGAGGAGACGAAGAACCCCCAGAAGATGATCGAGCAGGCGATCGACCGGATCGAAAAAAAGGTCAAGGAACCGGACTCCGGTTCGGTCAACGCCGCGATCGATCGCATTCGCAAAAAACTCGGAGAGGGCGAGGCCACGCAACCCCGCCCCGGCCCGACCGGCGGTGCCGTGCCGGGAGCGGGCCCGGGCGGCGGCGGGGGCGGCGGAGCCGGTCCGATCGAGCCGATCGATATCTACCGGGCGGAAATTGCGTACCAGGTTGAAAAAAACTGGGCCTTCTCGCCCCAGTTGGCGGGGGGCGATAAGAAATTGCAGGTGGGTCTGGTGTTCAAGGTCCTGCCGAACGGTGAGATCACCGACATCCGCTATGTGGATCGTTCCAACAACACCTACCTGGACGAATCGGCCTACCGGGCGATTGCGAAGTCCAGTCCGGTGAAGCCGCATCCGCAGACCATCAAGATGCCCTATGTGCAGGTGGCCATCCGCTTCACTCCGGAGGGAATTCGGTGAGGGGTTGAAAAATAGAAACCATGTTATATCATATATCCACTTAATCGCACGATCGATCAAAGGGAGTTGGAATGAGATTGCGAAAATTGCTGTCCGGGGTATCTGCCCTCGTGTGCGTTGTGTGCATGCCCATCTCTTCGACTGCTCAGGACACCACCCAGTACATCGACATTCGAAATCCCTTTCTGCGAAAGATCCCTCTGGCCATCCCGATGTTCAAGAACGTGAACAGTGGGGCCGGCGAGGCGGAGTACTCCCGCAAGGCGGTCGAGCTCATGTCCGGCAGCTTGGACTTCACCGGCTATTTCAAGATTCTGGACCGGAGTGCCTTTCTCTTCGACCCGCAAAAAGGCGGCGTGAGCGCCACCGACATCAATTTCCAGAACTGGACGGTGGTCGGCGCGGAGCTGCTCATCACCGGGCTCTTCGAGCAATCTGGCGATACCATCCAAATGGAGTTGCGGCTGTTCGACACGTTCAAGAGCCGTCAGGTCCTCGGCAAACGCTATGCCGGCAGCGTCTCCGAGCTGCGTAAGATGGTCCTGCGTTTCTGCGCCGAAGTCATCTACTACCTCACCGGCAACAAGGGCATTTTCAACAGCCGGATCGCTTTCGTTTCGACCGGTTCCGGGAAGAAAGAAATTTACACCTGCGATTTCGACGGGGCCAACCCCACCCGGCTCACCTACAACGAATCCATCTCGCTCTTTCCTTCCTGGGCGGACGACGGACAATACGTGGCCTACACCTCCTACAAGGCCGGCAAACCGGACATCTTCATCCGCAACCTGAACACCAAGCAGGAGACGACCATCGCTCAGACGGGCATCAACATCACTCCCGCGTGGGTGCCCGGTAAATTCGAGATGGCGGCGACCCTGTCGTTCAGCGGAAACCAGGAAATTTATCTGTTGACGGGAGCCGGAAAAGTGATTAAAAAGCTGACCAGCAACCGGGGAAGCAATGTATCGCCGAGCTGGTCGCCCGACGGAAGCAAGCTGGCATTCGTATCCGACCGATCCGGTTCACCCCAGATTTACCTTCTGGACGTGGCAACCGGAAACGAAAGCCGCTTGACCTTCGAGGGTAAATATAATACACAACCATCTTGGTCTCCCCGCGGGGACAAGATCGCATACACATCCCAAGTCAATGGCTTTCAACAGATATTTGTCATCGACGCGGGCGGCCAAAGCCCGATGCAGTTGACCCGTGAGACGGGTGGCAGTGAGTCCGCCTCATGGTCGCCGGACGGCAGCCTGATCGTTTTCAGCACCAATCGCGAAGGGCCCTACCGGCTTTACGTGATGACGGCATTCGGTACGGACCAGCGACGGCTGTTGCTGCTGAATGGGGAACAGACGAACCCCAAATGGTCTCAGGGTGTTTTTAATTGAACACCAAAACTCACAATCCTAAAAAGGAGGAAAAGAAAATGCAGAAAAAGTTGTGGATGGTTGTGGCATTGCTTCTGGTTATGCCGGGTTTGCTTTTCATGGTTTCCTGTCAGAAGAAAGTGGCCGCCCAGGCCCAGCCGGCCCCGGCGCCCGTGGCAGCGAAGCCGGCTCCGGCTCCGGCTCCGGCCCCGGCGCCTGCTGTCATGGCCGCTCCGGCCTTTATGACCGAAAGAATTTTCTTCGACTTCGACAAGTCGGCGCTGAAGATGGAATCTCAGGCGCTGCTGAAGAAAAAGGGCGAGTGGCTCAAGGCCACCGCGAACGCCAAACTCACCATCGAGGGCAACACCGACGAGCGCGGCACGGCCGAATACAACATGGCGCTGGGCGAACGCCGGGCGCAAGCCGCCAAGAAGTTCCTGGTGGATCTGGGCATCGATGCCAAACGCATCAGCACAATCAGCTTTGGCAAAGAACGGCCGATCGATCCGGCTCACAATGAGGCGGCTTGGGCCAAAAACCGCAACGATGGCTTTGTGGTCAGCTTCTAACGGAGCCACACCCACACCCATCGGCCGCGGGTGATTGCACCGCACCCGATGGGCATTCATCAGGGTTCAGCAACAGACGGCAAACGCACGCTTTTGGGCGTCGTTTGCCGTCTGCTTAACCTCCCACGGTGTTCCGCGGTTTAAAGGCGTGCCATGACGACTTCCCCGACCTTTCCCATTATCTCAAAATGGATCATCGCCGCCGCGCTCGTTCTGATGGCGGTATCCGGATGCGCGACGCGGCGGGATGTCACCACGATCGATTCCCGTCTGAGCGAGATGGAACTGCGCGATGCCGAGGAGCGGCGGCGACGTGAGGATTTTGCGCGAAACCGTGAGGCCACCGAACAGGCCCTGCGCCAGCAGTCGGCCACGATTCGCGCCCAGACCGACGAGATTCGGGAAGAGATGCGGGCTTTGAGCGGCCGCATCGAAGAACTGGAACACTCCCTGCGGCAGCAACGCCCCGGGGGGGAGACCGGCGACAAGCCGCGTGAAGACAAACTGACGCGAGTCGAGGAGGCCAACTTTCAGAATGCCCAGCGCCTCGCCCGCATCGAGCAGTACCTGAAACTCGAACCGATGGCGATCGGGTCTAAGCCCGAATCGAGGATCAAGCCCGAAGGCCCGGCGGCCAAGGCGCCCTCCGAGGAAGAGCTCTACACCAAGGCCAAACAGGCCTACGATCAGGGCAACATGGCGGCGGCCCGCAAATGGTTCGAGGAGCTGATCCACTACTACCCGAATTCGAACAATGCGGACAACGCCCAGTTCTGGATCGGCGAGACCTTCTTTCGCGAAAAACTCTATGAAAAATCGATTCTGGAGTACCAGAAGGTGATCGAGAAATACCCCAAGGGCAACAAGGTCCCGGCCGCGCTGCTCAAGCAGGGCTATGCGTTCCAGAGTCTGGGCGATAAGGTTAATTCGCGGCTGATCTTCGAGGAGTTGGTCCGCAAGCACCCGAGCACCAGCGAAGCCAAGGCCGCTTCCGACAAGCTGAAAGAATTGCGCTGAACCGCGCTGCCGCCGGAACGGCACCCGCCCGGCGCTTGAGCCACACCCGCATGCCTGCCGGCGGCCACGACGCGCGCCGGCTGGCCGCTTTCATCCGGGGCCACAGGATGTTCAAAGTCGTGGGGATAGACCCGGGTCTTGCAGCCACGGGCATCGGGATCGTGTCGGGGCGGGGAGTCGCCGTGGACGGATACTCCTTCGGGTGTATCCACACCTCGAAATCGACCTGTTTGTCCCACCGCCTCGATCACATCTTCTCCCGGCTGATGCAGGTGTTCACGGCGGAGGCGCCCGACCTCGTCGTGGTCGAAGACGTCTTCTCCTTGAAAGAATACCCGAAGTCCGGTATCGCCCTGGGACAGGTCTCCGGGGTGGTTTTGCTGGCGGCCGCCCGTACCGGGCTGAGCGCGGTGCAGGTTCCCGTCCGTGAGGCCAAACAGGCCCTCACCGGCAACGGCAACGCGTCCAAGGCGCAGCTCGAGACAGCCGTGCGCCGCCTGCTCGGCCATCCGTCTCTGATCCGGCCGTCTCATTCCGCCGACGCTCTCGGGTTGGCCATCATCGGGCTTTACCGCTGCGGCGGGCGTCCGGAACCGCGGGTTGCCGAACGCGCGGCGTGCCCGGGCCGCGCTGCCGACCGTCCCTGTCGCCTTTGAAACGCCACCGAACGGGAGGCTCAAACCGCACGTGATCGGTTACATCACCGGCAAGATTCTCAACCGGCAGGAAGACCGCGTTCTGGTGCTCGCCAACCAGGTCGGGTATGAGGTCCTGCTGCCGACCGTGGTCATGGAGGCCGTTGCCGAAAAAAACATCGGCGATGACATTGCGCTGTATATTTATCACCAGCAGACCGAGCGGCAGCCCAAACCGGTGCTGATCGGGTTCACCTTCGAAATCGAGAAGGAATTTTTTCAGAACTTCATCAGTGTCGAGGACATCGGCCCGATGAAGGCCGTCAAGGCGATGATGGTCCCGATCAGCGACATCGCCCGGGCGATCGAGTCCCGCGATGTCGCGACACTCTCCCGGCTCAAAGGCATCGGGAAGCGCACGGCCCAGAAGATCGTCGCGACCCTGGAGGGGCGGATGGGCAAGTTCGCCCTCAAGCGCGACGAGCCCAAAGCGGGGAGGATACCGGCACAGGATTTCGCCGAGCAGGTGCTGGACGTCATGGTGCGCCAGTTGGGACACCGCGTGCCGGATGCCAAACGGATGATCACCGAGGCGTTCAAGCGCAATGCGTCCATCGCCACCCCCGAAGAGCTGTTCGAGGAGGTCTACCGCGGCCAGCAAGGGTCTCCGGAGCCTGTCGAAACAGATTAACGCTGCCCAACGAGTTCACCGATGACCGACGACATCCTCTCCTTTTCATCCGATCGGCAGGGGCTGCTCTCCAGCCATGTCCGCGAAGAGGACCTCGAGCCGGAGATCGTTTCGCTGCGGCCGAAGCTGTTGACCGACTATGTCGGCCAGCGGGATGTGGTTGAAACCCTCAAGATCGCCATTGAGGCGGCGGCCCAGCGCAGCGAGCCGATCGACCACGTGCTGCTGCACGGGCCCCCGGGGCTCGGCAAGACCACGCTGGCCTACATCATCGCCAACGAAATGGGGTCCCACCTGACCATCTCCTCCGGGCCGGCCCTTGAAAAGGGCGGAGACCTGATCGGCATCCTCACGCACCTGGAGGCCGGCGACATATTGTTCATCGACGAGATCCACCGGCTTTCCAAACCGGTGGAGGAACTGCTCTATCCGGCCATGGAGGATTTCGCCATTGATTTCGTTTTCGACAAAGGCGTGCATGCCCGCAGCCACCGCTTTCGGCTGAAGCGCTTCACGCTGGTCGGGGCCACCACCCGTGTCGGACTGCTCTCCGCCCCCCTGCGCGACCGGTTCGGTATTTTCCGCAACCTCGATTTTTACGGGATGGACGAACTGGTGCAAATCACGAAGCGCTCGGCCGCGCTTTTGCAAATGGACATCGGCGCGGAAGGCGCCCTGGAGTTGGCGCGGCGCTCGCGCGGTACCCCCCGGATCGTCAACCGGCTGCTCAAGCGCGTCCGGGACTACGCCCAGGTGCGTGCCGGCGGGCTGATCAACGAGCAGACCGTGGGTGCCGCACTGGAGCTCGAGGGCGTCGACGGCGAGGGCCTCACGGATCTTGACCGCCACTATCTGAAAACGGTCATCCAGTTTTACCACGGAGGGCCGGTGGGCATCGAAGCCATTGCCGCGACCCTCCAGGAGGAGTCCGACACCCTGGTGGACATCGTCGAACCCTATTTATTGAAGATCGGCTTCATCATCCGGACCTCCTCGGGGCGCAAGGCTTCCGAAGCCGCCTACCGGCATCTGGGGTTCAGCGTTCAACAAAAAGTCTTTTTCTGAGATCCGCATGGGTATCATCACCCTGATCACCGATTTCGGCTGGCAGGACGAGTACGTCGGCCTCATGAAGGGGGTCATGCTGGGGATCGATCCGGCCGCCCGCGTCATCGACCTCACACACGCGATCGACCCGCAGGACGTGGCGCAGGCCGCCTTTACCGTGGAGTCTTCCTGGCGCTATTTTCCGGAAGGGACCATCCATGCCGTGATCGTCGACCCTGGGGTGGGTACCGCGCGTGCCATGCTGTGCCTGGAGTTCCAACGCCAGGTCTTCCTGGCCCCGGACAACGGGGTGCTTTCACTGCTGCTGGATGCCGAGCCCCGCGGCACCTTGCGGCGGTTGGACAACTCGGATTACTGGCGGTGTGCCGTCAGCCGAACCTTTCACGGCCGCGACGTGCTGGCTCCGGTCGCGGCGCATTTATCGCGGGGCACGGAGAGCAGCGCGCTGGGCCCCGCGATCGATCCCGCGTATGCCGTTCGCATAGACGACCTTAAAGCCTGTCTCCAGGCAAGCGGTGAGGTCTGCGGGAGAGTCATCCATATCGACCGGTTTGGAAACCTGATCACCAACATTGATGCCGGAGCGCTGAGGTCCCGCGGATCGTCCTGGGACGTCGCGTTCGGCTCCGGCCGGATCCGGGGTGTTTCCGGAACCTACGCCGATGCGGAATCCGGTGCGGGGCTGGCATTGATCGGAAGCCGGGGTTACCTCGAAATTGCGGTGAGTTCGGGCAGTGCCAGGGATCTCTTCAGCGCCCGCAAGGGCGACGCCGTTCGGGTGCGGCCCCTGCCGGACAAGCCCGGGACCCGCCCATGAATGCCGGACGCATGCGATGAACACCCCGGCCACTCATATTAATACACCTCCGGCCCCGGGCGCACGCCGCGAAGACGGGCGGCGCTGGACGGTGCTCTTCATCGGCGACCACGGGAAAGTCATCGCTTTCAAGCGGGTCAAGAGCGTGTTGGCGTTGGCGGGCGCGGCTTTTCTGATGTCACTCGCTGCGGTGTGTGTTCTTGCGGTCGTCAACCACACGCTTCACCGCCGCACCACTGTACTCCAGCAGGGCTTGGAGGCGTCCGCGCAGGCGATCCGGGATCTTCGCCACGACCGTGACCTGCTCACCGCTCAGGCGGTGCTGCTAGAGACTAAAATGCGGGAAACACTCGCAGGGGTGAATCGGTCGCCGGCGGCGATGCTGGAGCCGGTTCCAGCCGGCGCGGCCGGCAAGGCCCCCTCGCAGCCTGTCGCGGTGCGGCCGGGCGAGGCCACTGCGTCCGGAAAATCGCCCGCGCCTGCGAGCGACCCCGCGGCGGTGAGGGCGCCCGTGGGAACGAGGGAAGGCATCGCGGCGGAGGACCTGGGGATACGATACCACCGCGACAGCAACACGCTGGAGCTGCAGTTCAAAATCGTCAACACCAGCCCGGGGCGCAAGCCGTTGAACGGTCACGCGGTGGCCGTGCTGAAAGGCAGCAGCCTCGAGCCCACGGAATGGACGGCCATGCCGGCGGTGGGTCTCACGAAAGGCCGGCCGTCAGGGCGGCAGCCCGGCTATCGCTTTTCGATAAGCCATTCCAAGACCTTCATCCAGACGATGCCCGCCCCCAAAGATCTGCCGGCGTATGACGCGGCGATTCTTTACCTGTTTTCAAGCGCGGGCGAACTTCTGACCGCGCGGGAGTTTCCCGTCGATATCAGCCCCTCCGCCCCGGAGTGACGGGGACACTTCCCACCGCCCGGGCATCCCTCAGGCCGATGGTTGGCGCGCGGGGCGGCCGGCCTCCATACGGGGCAGAAAAGAGGTGAGATCCAGCGCGCGCCCGGTGAAGTTGGCAAAGGTGACATCCGAAAAGGGCAGGCCCTGGTCCGCCCGGATGATCTCGAAGATCTCAAGGTAGCTCAACAGAATGCGGCGAGCCCACTCCAGGGCGAGACGCCCGGCGACGTCTCGGATATGCGCCTTGGGGCCCTCGATTTCCAGGAAGGTTCCAAAGGGGAGCTCATCGAGGCAGAAGGCGGTGTTGTCCAGAACGAGCGTTTCGCGCCATTTTTCATAGACCTGCTCGGGATGAAACCCGAGGCAGGCGAGGATGAGCCGCACCGTGTCGAAGTCGCTGACGTCGACTTCAAGCTCCGTGAACTGTTTGAATTCCGGATCGGCCTGGGCGGGTGCGCACTTGTAGGTCAGGGTGGATTTGCGGTCCCGGCGCAGCCGCAGCAGGTTTCCGGCGCGCCGGAGGCCCTTGGCCTCGTTTTCGAAGAGGATGTTGTGTTCATGGCTTCGGCCGAGACTGCGCGCGCCGAGCGACAAGAGTCTGGCGCGCACGGCGGTCGGGTCTGCCAGATGGAATTTGACTTCGGTTTCGACGGAGTTCATGGCAACCGGCCGCGGTGGATGCGGTCAACACGGTAGAGGTCATGCGGCCTGCACGATCGCCGCGATTCGCATCATAGAAAAATGGTCCTATTCTGTAAACACCCTTTTTGAAACCATTTTTTTATCTTTTTCCTTGACAAGGCGCCGCGGTTGATCTAAATAAGTTTGATTTTGAAATTACAGGAGCAGC
>JBFYWS010000024.1:0-5548 GCA_041310935.1 Desulfobacteraceae bacterium
CCACCTGCACCACCAGGAGCTTGCCCGTCCTATCGGTCACCATCGCATCGCCCACCGGGACCGCGGCCGCGCCCGCAACCGGCGCAGACGCGGGCAACCCGTCGATGACCCGCACCGTGTCCCCGTGGACCTGGTGGGCGAAGACGAGTTCCGGCCCCCCCATGCACCCGGCCACGAGCTTACGGTTGCGCCCGACGTGGTCGGGGTCGTCGCCGACCGCAAAACTCACGTTCAGACGGTCGAAGGGCGCCTGGCTGTGGCCGCCGCCCCGCGCGAAAATGCCGTGCTGAATTTCGGGGAAGGCGGCCAGGTGTTCGAACTGGTAATACGCCAGACCGTTTTTGTTTCTGAGGATCACCGTCGTGCTCCTGCGCGTTCAACCGACCGACCTGCTTATTACACCCACATTGAGCGATTCGTATTTTGGTTTTTTACGGCAGACCCCAGCGGGACTCGATGTGAATCGACAAAATCGCTCAATTTAGCAGGGTATTGAAAAACAAGCATCGGGCCGTCAACCAAGGCGGTCATACGCTTGAAGCCTGAAGCTGGAGGCTTGAGGCTCAAGGAAACAGATACCATCACCTTCGCTTCCAGCTTCTCGCCTCAAGCATCCAGCCGTTGCATGTGAGCATTTACAATAGCCGCACAACGCCGGATCACGGCGTGAGGCGCGGTTTTTCAACACCCTGTTATGGTCAGCGCGCCTCAGTCCCGGTAGCGCTCCAGGATGCGGGCGATGATGGCGCTCGTGCTCGCGCCTTCCAGGACCGGGATGCGCACCACCCGCCCCCCCCGGTTCCTGACCTCCTGCGCGCCAATGATCGCTTCCTCGGGCCAATCGCCGCCCTTCACGAGCACATCCGGCGCCAGCGCCGTGATCAGCCGCAGGGGGTCGGGTTCGTCAAACAGCACGACATAATCGACCGCCGCCAGCCCGGCCAGGACCTCCGCCCGCTCCGACTCGGGCAGGATGGGCCGCGTGTCGCCCTTGATGGCCCGCACGGAACGGTCCGAGTTGAGGCCGACCACCAGGATATCGCCCTCGCGCCTGGCCGCCGCCAGGTAACGCACGTGCCCCGCGTGCAGCAGGTCGAAGCAGCCGTTCGTGAACACGACCGCCTGGCCGCCGCCCCGCAGGCCGCGGAGGATGGTCGCCAGTTCGCCGCATGATTTTAGTTTGGATAACAGATCCATGTCAGATCACCCGTGCCAGCGCCAGCACATCCACCCGGGCGGCACCGTTGTCCAACAACAGTCGGGCGCACTCCCCGGCGGTCGCCCCGGTGGTGATGACGTCGTCCACCAGCAGGATGTGCCGGCCCGCAACCCGCTCGGGGTGCCGCAGCGCAAACGCACCGGCGATATTTGCCTGGCGCCCGCGGCGGCCGAGACCGGCCTGGGGCGCTGTCGCCCTGGCACGCCGCAGCACATCGGTGTCCACCGGCACCTTCGGCATCCCGGGCCGCAGGGGCCACCGGCGCACGAGCAGCAGCGCCTGGTTGAACCCCCGCTCCTTGAGCCGCCGGCGATGCAGGGGCACCGGCAGCACCACGTCCACCGGCGCACTGCCCCAGTAGCGCTCAAACGCCTCGAACAGGAGGAGACCGAGCGGCCGGGCCAACTGAGTCTTGCCCTTGTACTTGAAGCAGTGGATCACGTCAACCAACGACCGGTCGTAGACGAACGCGGCGCGCGCCATGTGAAACGGCGGCGGCGTTTCGAGGCAGCGGCCGCACACGTGGTCCTCGCCCACCCCGCCTTTAAACATCACACCGCAGCCGGGACAGAGCGGATGCCCCACGCGGAGGACCCCCTGCAGACACCCGGGGCAGAAATGGGGCCCCAGCAGCCGCAGCGCGTCCGCCGCCGCCGGGGCGGCGGGCAACCCGTCGCCGGCCGCGGGGGCCAGGAACTGCCCGCATTCCAGGCACCGCGCCGGAAAAACAGCCTCGCGGCAGGCCGCCCAGGCCGAGGTGGCCCACCGCGCCAGCAGGCTCATCCTATCGCAACCCGCGGCCATCCGGCGACTCGCCTTTTAATCGCTGCCGGTCCGCGGCCTGCCGCTGTCGGAAGATCTCGTACAGAGTGACTGCGGCGGCAACCGATGCATTGAGCGAGTCGAGCGGCCCAGCCTGCGGAATGGACACGAGCAGATCGCAGGTTTTCGTGACGAGCGGCCGCATGCCCTTGCCTTCCCCTCCGACCACCAGCACCAGAGGCATCGTCCAGTCCGTGCTGAACACGGTGGCCCGCGCCTCCCGCGCGAGACCAGCCACCCAGGGGCCGCGGGCCTTGACGAGCTCGAGGCTTCTCACCAGGTTCGTCACCTGCACCAGACGCGTGTGCTCGAGCGCCCCGGCGGAAACCCGGGAGACCGCCGGTGTCGGCGGCGCGGAGCGATCCTTCGGCACGATGACCGCCTGAACCCCGGCGCACAGGGCGGTCCGCAGCAGCGCGCCGAGATTGTGAGGGTCCTGGATGCTGTCCAGCGCCAGGAGCAACTCCGGACCGGTGCGGCCGGCCGGCGCCCAGACGTCAGCCAGATCCTCGCAGGCGAAGGCGGAGACCCGCGCGGCGACCCCCTGGTGGGATTCCGTCCCCGCCATGGATGTGAGCTGGGCGGGAAGAACCTCCCGCACCGACACCCCCCGGGATTCGGCCGCTTGGCGCAGGGCATCCCCGCGCGGCGAGCCCTTGCCGGTGGCCAGGCAGACCTCGAAAATCTCGCGCCGGCCCGCGGCCAGGGCTTCTTTCACGGGGTGGATGCCGTACAGTACCTCTGTTTTCAATCGGAGCCGATCCTTCGCCTGACACCTGCCGTTGTCCGGCACCTGAGCGCTGAACCGTTTTTCACATCAGCCGCCATTTCGACACGATAACTGCTAAGGTGTTTAGGCTGAAGGCTATAAAACATCTCGCAAAGCACGCATCGCACCATTCAAGACCTTCTTGGTTTCTACGATCTTTGTTTCAATACAACTCAAATGCCCGAAGTCTTATGCAATCAAGCAGGGTTTGTCCCTGAGAGCCTTCAGTCTTCAGCCTTCAGCCTATCTACCTGATTAGTTACTCGATAGGAAGCGATGAGGTGAATCAATTCCGTGATCGCCGTTTCGAGGTCATCGTTCACGACGACGTGGCGGTAAACGTCCCGCTGCGCCATTTCCCGCCCGGCGTTTTCTATCCGCAGGGCGATCACCTCCGGGCGGTCCGTTCCCCGCGACGCCAGCCGCTGCCGCAGCACCTCCAGGGAGGGCGGCATGATGAAGATCGTGACGCTTTCCGGAAAGCGGTCGCAGATCTGCCGCGCGCCCTGGACATCTATGTCGAGCAGGATGTCGCAGCCGGCGGAGAGAGACTGCGCCAGAACGTCGGCAGAGGTGCCGTAATAGTTGCCGTGCACCCGGGCCCACTCCACCCAGCGCCCGCTGCGAATTCCCGCTTCAAACTCCGGCGCCGTGACGAACACGTAGTCCCGCCCGTTTTCCTCGCCGGGCCGGGGAGGCCGGGTGGTGAAGGAGACGGAGTAGCGCATGTCTGCGAACGCCGCGAGCACGGCTTTGCACAGGGTGGTCTTTCCGGCGCCCGACGGGGCGGAGATGATGAAGATAAAGGATTTCCGCGACGCCGCGGGCGCCGGCGCAGCGGGGCGCGGTCGGGTCGGGTCGGGGAGGCGGTCCATACGCTACTCGGAGGCTTCTTTAAGCAGCGCGAAGCGCTGGGAGATCGTCTCGGCTTGAATGGCGGAAAGGACGACGTGATTGCTGTCCAGAATGATAATGGACCGCGTCCGGCGGCCGTGGGTGGCGTCGATCAGGCGCCGATCCTCGCGGGCCTCGTCCTTCAGACGCTTCATCGGTGCGGAGTTCGGAGAGACGATCGCCACAACCCGTTCCGAAACCACGGTGCTGCCGAAACCGATGTTGAGCAATGCCTGCTCCATCCTGCCTCCGTTCCCGTAGCAGCGAACGCCGCGCCGGTGCGCCGGTCCACCCCGCCGCCGGGGCCCGGCCGCTCCCGTCACTCGACGTTTTGAACCTGCTCGCGGATCTTCTCGAGCTCAGACTTCACGTCCACGACCGCATGCGCCACGTCGGCGCTGCCGATCTTGGAGCCCATCGTGTTGAATTCGCGGTTGAGCTCCTGCAGCAGAAAATTCAGTTTGCGGCCCCCGGCCTCCGGGGCAGCCATGATGCCGCGGAACTGCCGGATGTGGCTCTCGGCCCGCACGAGCTCCTCTGATATGTCGGACCGCTCCGCCAGGAAGGCGACCTCCTGGGCCAGGCGGGCGTGATCGATCTCCACGAGCCCCTGGGTCAGCGTCGCGATGCGCTCCCGCAGCCGCTCCTGGTAGATGGCCGCCAGCCCGGCGGCGTTGCCCGCGATCTCTTTCAAAGCGCCTTCGATCCGGTCGAGCCGCGCGTCCAGGTCCTGCGCGAGGTACCTGCCCTCGCGGCCGCGCATCGCCTCTAACTCACCGAGAGCCTGGGTGAGACAGGCCTCCAGGGTGGGCCAGACGCGTTCAACGTCCGTCTCCGGCGCCGCATTTTGCAAAATGCCGCCGCAGGCCATCAAGAGCTCCAGGGAGGGTGCGCCGTCGAGCCCAAGATCCGCTTGCAGCCGCTTCAGCACCGCCATGAGGGCCCGCGCCCGGGTCATGTCCACCTCGACCCGGGCGGCGTCGTCCACGGTGGTTTCAACCTGAATCTTAATCTCGACCCGCCCCCGCACCAGGCGGCCGGAGAGTAACGCCCGGATGCGCTCCTCGAGGCCGGGGTCGCCCGGGCTGACCCGCAGGGACAGGTCCAGGTTCCGGCTGTTATAGGTGCGCATCTCGATCGTAACCGCGATGTTCTCCGCGGTGGCGGCGGCCGATGCGAAACCGGTCATGCTCTTGACCATGGCTCAGCCATTCTCCCGCCCCGGCTCGCCGGGGGATTCGCATATAACAGGGTTTTGAGGTCGCCGGCGTATTGGCTGCGCACGCGCTGCAGAAAATCGCGCAGCGGTCGGTCGGCGTAGTCCGGGTAGGTCCACGGCAGCGCGCGAAAGGCACCGCGCTCAAAGATCAGCGTCAGCTCGGCGTAGATGCCCTCGCCGATGTAAATCCGGTGGCTGTAATTTTTCCCGGTGGCGAGCACAAAGCGCGCGAGCAGGAGATAGCCGGGGTCGATGTTCACGCACCGCTGGCCCTCCACCATGTAAGCCTGCTCGATCGCGTTGGTCGCCCGCTTGATCCGCGCAAGCCCGTCCTGGGCCATCAGGTCCCGGAAGGCCAGGACGCGCCGGAACAGGGGTGCCCCCATCTCCGTTTCGTAGTAGGCCGTGTAACTGAACGGCATCCACGGGCTTACCAGCGTGACCGGCCCGAACCGTTCTTCGAGCTCGGCGGCCAACACCGGAAGACGTTTTTTGTCCTTCAGTAAAAACCCGACGACAAGCTTGGCGGGCTGCGGCGGCCGGGGCGTGCTCATGCCGGTTGCCCCCCCATCACGGCCTCACCCGCCCGTCACCGGCCGGGCCTCGTCGATCAGCATGATGGGGA
>JBFYWS010000048.1:0-5799 GCA_041310935.1 Desulfobacteraceae bacterium
GAGTTCTGCCGCATCGAGGAGAACCACCTGCTTTCCCTGGCGCTCGCCAGCCACGTCATCGCCCCCGGCGGCAGCGCCGTCTACAGCCCCCGGGCCATGGCGCACCTCAAGGCGAACGGAATCGCCGTCCACCTCGACATCGCGGTCGAACGTTTGAAACGCCGGCTCGACGACGTGGACGCCCGGGGGGTCGTCATTGCCCCGGGCCAGACCATCGAGGCTCTTTTTGCCGAGCGCCGCCCCCTGTATCTCCGCTATGCCGATGCCACGATCGCAACCGACGGCCTGACACCGGATCAGGTGGTCGGTCGCGTGCTGCAATCGTTGACGACTTCGTAATTAACTCAGGTCGAATTCCCAGCAGTTTGTTGCGGTAAAATCTGAAGAAAATATCACCTGAAATAAACCATGCCCACCGCTGTCGGCGGGTATGGTTTATTCCTCCGCCAACGTGCCCCGCTTGATCACGTCCTCCCCGAATCGGCTTTTGATGGTTTCCAGCGTGCGATCCACTTTTTCCCAGCCTTCCCGGGGTTTCGTTTCACGGCCGAACAGCTCCTGCTGAACGGGGGTCTCCGCCCCGACAAACCCAGTGGCGCCGAGCCCGATCAGGCGTATCTTCTGAACGATGCGGTGGTCTTCGAGAAGCTTGACGGCGTGGTGGTAGATCACCTGGGAGGATTGGGTCGCGGGCGCAAAGGTGGTGCGGCGCGTGAGCAGCTTGAAGTCGGCGAGCTTGAGCTTGAGAAAGACCGTGCGGGCCTTCACCCCCTCTTTGCGCAGCCCGGCGGCCACCTCCTCGGCCTGGGCGAGCAGGCAGCGGGTGAGGGCGGCCATCTCGCGGGTATCCTCATCCAGGGTGCACTCGCTGCTGACCGATTTGCCGGGTACAAACGGCGTCACGGGCGTGGGGTCGATGCCGTGGGCCAGTTCCTGAAGACGTATGCCGTAGGTGCCGAACGCCGCCAGAAGCGCCTGTGCCTCAAATTTGCGGATCGCCCCCAGATAGCGCACCCCCATGGCCTCGAGCGTGGCCTGGGTTTTGGGCCCCACGCCCGAGACCTTCCCGATGGGCAGACGGTCGATGAACGCTTCCACTTGGTCTGCGGCAATCACGGTCAGGCCGTCCGGTTTGTTCACATCGGAGGCAATTTTGGCGAGGAACCGGTTCGGCGCCACCCCGACCGAGCTGGTGAGGTGCACGGCCGCGAGGATTTCGCGCTTGATCGCCCGCGCCATCTCGACCGGCGCTCCGTGGAGGCGTTCGGTGCCGGCCAAGTCCAGGAAGGCCTCATCAATCGATACCGGCTCGACGAGGGGGGAGAAATCCTGCAGGATTACCATGATCTGCCGCGACACTTCCTGGTAGCGGTCCATCCGCGGGGGCACGAACACCGCGTGCGGGCATTGCTGACGGGCCTGGAAGATCGGCATGGCGGAGCGCACGCCGAAGCGGCGGGCCTCGTAGCTGGCCGTCGCGACGACTCCGCGGTTGGACGTCCCGCCGACGATGACGCACTTGCCCCGGAGCTGCGGGTGGTCCAGTTGTTCCACCGCGGCGTAGAAGGCATCCATGTCGATGTGCAGAATCATGACGGCAGCTCACGCCGCAAGGCCGGCCGGCGGGGGAACGCGTTTCACGTTTTCAGTTGCATTTCGAGTCGGAAGTGCTATGTTCGACAAAAATGTAAAAAACGAAATTACCCCTATCAAAATTGTATTCGAGTCGACATGAAACCAATCGAACGCATCGAAGAGGTCAGCCTCCTGTACGAGATCAGCAAGGCGCTCAATGAGCACCTGGACCTCAAGCCGTCCTTATACAAGGTCCTCGACATTCTTTCCAGCGCCATGAACATGGTGCGGGGCACCATCACCCTTCTAGACCCGTTGCGCAACGAAATCAACATCGAGGTCGCCCACGGGATCTCCCGGTCCGCGATCGAGCGGGTGAAGTACAAGCTCGGCGAAGGCATCACCGGCCGGGTCATCGAAACCGGCAAGGCGGTCGCGATCCCCCGCATCAGCGATGAGCCGCGCTTCCTGGACCGCACCGCCAGCCGCAAGAAAAAGGAGGACCGGGATCTGTCCTTCTTCTGTGTTCCCATCAAGAAGGGCACGCAGGTGATCGGGGCGCTCAGCGTGGACCGGCCCTACGACGCGAACTACTCCCTGGACAAGGGTCGGCGCCTGCTGTCGGTCATCGCCACCATGGTCGCGAGCCACGTGATCAAACTGGAGACGATCCGGGTCGAGCACGAGCGGCTGCGGGACGAAAACCGGCGCCTGCAGACGGAGCTCAAGAGCAAGTACACCATCGGCAACATCATCGGCAGCAGCAACCGCATGCGGGAGGTCTACCAGATGGTCTCCCAGGTGAGCCGCAGCAACGCCACCGTCCTCATTCGCGGGGAGAGCGGCACCGGCAAGGAACTGGTTGCGAACTCGATCCACTACAACAGCCAGCGGGCGGCCAACCCGTTCATCAAGGTCAACTGTGCCGCGCTGCCGTCGAACCTCATCGAAAGCGAGCTTTTCGGCCACGAGAAGGGGGCCTTCACCGGCGCCATCAAGCAGAAGATGGGCAAATTCGAGCTGGCCCACCGCGGCACCATCTTCCTCGACGAGATCGGCTCGATCAACCTGGACGTCCAGGCCAATCTCCTACGCATCCTGCAGGAGAAGGAGTTCGACCGCGTGGGCGGCCAGCGCACCATCAAGGTCGACGTGCGCGTCATCATCGCGACCAACAAAAACCTGGAGCAGGCCGTGGAGGATGGGACCTTCCGGGGCGACCTCTACTACCGCCTGAACGTGTTCCCCATCTACATGCCGCCCCTGCGGGAGCGCAAGACCGACATCCTGCTGCTGGCCGATTATTTCCTGGAGAAATACGCCAAGGAAAACCACAAGGAGATCCGGCGGTTTTCAACGCCGGCGATCGACATGCTGATGCAGTACCACTGGCCAGGCAACGTGCGGGAGCTCGAGAACTGCATCGAGCGGGCCGTGCTGGTCTGCGAGGAGGGGGTCATCCACAGCTATCACCTGCCGCCGACGCTCCAGACCGGCAAGGAGTCCGGCACCCTGCCGGCGCTGTCGCTGGAGGAGGCTGTCGCCAACCTCGAGCGCGAAATGATCATCGACTCCCTCAAGAACACCCGGGGCAACATCACCGGTGCCGCCAAGATCCTGCAAACCACCGTGCGCAAGTTCGCCTACAAGGCCCAACTGCACGGTATCGATTACCGCACCTACCGCTGACGGCTGCGCCGGAAGCCCAATCTCCGCGTTGCACTTCGTCCCGCCGGCGCTTGCGGCGTACACAATGGGCGCCAAGCGTAGCATTTACCTGCTCAGTTCGGTGCTCACTTCTTATATTCTTCGAAGAACTTCTCATCGATGTCGAAGTCACGCTTCGGAATGAGCCCCAATACTCGTCAAGCAACCCAGTTCTGCACCTTCAAACCGGATATGCGTCGAAATTCTCGTTCGTTGTTGGTGACGATCGTAAGGTCTGCCGCTCTAGCGTGCGCGGCGATCCATAAATCGTTGTTACCGATAGGCTGTCCATGGGATTCAAGTGATGCCCGGATTATCCCATATGTTTTCCCAGCAGTCTCTGGAATCGGCAGGACGGGAACAAAGGTCTTGAACTCTGCCAGCAACTGCAGAACCTTTTTACGCTGCTTGCTTTTCTCCGCACCGTACAGCAACTCGCCCCACGTTATAACGGATATCGCTGCATCGCCAGGCTCAAGTTTTTCGAAGCGCGCCAGTACGTTCCCGGGTTTTTGGCGTTGGATGTAGATGCAGATATTGGTATCCAGCAGAAAGCGAGCCGTTATCACAATCCCTCACGATGCTGGGGCGGGGTATCCTGACGCCCTTCAGCAAGGAAATCTTCGGGAAGTTCGGTCAACACTTCAAATGCTCGTCCCAGCCCCTTGCCTGGTTCCCGCAGCACGATTTCGTCGCCGCGGCGGAGAATCTGAAGTACCTTGCTTTTGACGGAAAATTCTTTTGGCAGTCTGACTGCCTGGCTATTGCCTGATTTAAATACTCGAGTTGTTGTCACAACAGTCTCCTTGCCTTGTGGTACGATCGTATCTCCTTTGATCATAGGCGACACTCCTGTTTCTGTATATACAGCAAAGTGTATACTTTTGAATGAGAAATGTCAATTTATGAATTTACCGATCGCATTCAATGAAAGCACGTATAGCGTGCCTCAGCCGAATCTATGATTCGGCGTGATGGGATTGAAATTGGAAGCAGGAAAAACGGGCATGCGCCCCCAGGAGGGAGGAGGGGAGGCGCACGCCCGTCGGTGCGGGGGAACCCGAAAGCTCCCCCGGGCGGAAAACGCGGATCAAATGTCGAAGTACAGGAAAAACTCGTGCGGGTGCGGGCGCAGCCGGACGGGGTCGATCTCGTTGGCGGTCTTGTACTCGGCCCACATGTCCAACACGTCCTGGGTGAAGACGTCCCCCTTCAATAGGAACTCGTGGTCGGCCTTCAGGCAGTTCAGGGCCTCATCCAGCGAGCCCGGCGCCGAGGGTACCTTGGCCAGTTCCTCGGGCGGCAGGTCGTAAATGTTCTTGTCCAGCGGGTCACCCGGGTCGATCTTGTTCTGGATGCCGTCGAGCACCGCCATCAGGATGGCGGAGAACGCCAGGTAGCCGTTGCAGGACGGGTCCGGGGTGCGGAACTCGATGCGCTTGGTTTTGGGCGATGTGGAGTACATCGGAATGCGGATGGCCGCGCTGCGGTTGCGGCTCGAATACGCCAAGTTCACCGGGGCCTCGTAGCCGGGCACCAGCCGTTTGTAGGAGTTGGTGGTCGGGTTGGTGATCGCGCACAGCGCCTTGCAGTGCTTGAGGATGCCGCCGATGGCGTGCAGCCCCATCTGGGAGAGCCCGGCATACTTGTCGCCGGCAAAAAGGGGCTTGCCGCCCTTCCAGATGCTGCAGTGGGTGTGCATGCCCGAGCCGTTGTCGCCATACAGGGGCTTGGGCATGAACGTCACCGTGTGGTTGTTGCGGTAGGCGACGTTTTTCAGAACGTATTTGAACCACATCAGCTGGTCCGCCATCTGCACGAGCGGGCGGAATTTCATGTCGATCTCGGCCTGGCCGGCAGTGGCCACCTCGTGGTGCTGGGCCTCGATCTCGATGCCGAGCTTCTCCAAAACGAGCACCATCTCGGTGCGCAGGTCCTGGAATTTGTCCATGGGGGGCACCGGGAAATAACCTTCCTTGGGCCGCGGCTTGTAGCCCAGGTTCGGTCCTTCGTCCCGGCCGGTGTTCCACGTGCCCTCGACCGAGTCGATCTCGTAGAAAGCCCCGTTGCTATTGGACGCGTAGCGGATGTCGTCGAAGATGAAGAACTCCGCCTCCGGCCCCATGAACGCCGTGTCGCCGATCCCGGTGCTCTTCAGGTAGGCTTCGGCCTTCTTGGCGATGTTGCGCGGGTCGCGGGAGTAGGGCTCGCGGGTGAGGGGGTCGGCGATGTCGCAGATCATGCTCAAGGTTGGCTCGGCGCAGAAGGGGTCCATCCGCGCCGTCGCCGGGTCGGGGATGATCAGCATGTCGCTGGCGTTGATCGGCTGCCAGCCGCGGATGCTGGACCCGTCGAAGCCGTACCCGTCCTCGAAATTGCCCTCCTCCAGCTGGTTGATGGGGACCGAGAAGTGCTGCCAGACCCCCGGCAAGTCTATGAATCGCATGTCGAGCATCTTGGCGCCGTTTTCCTTTGCGAATGCCAGTACCTCTTTGGGTTTCATTGCAATTCCTCCTT
>JBFYWS010000445.1:0-2620 GCA_041310935.1 Desulfobacteraceae bacterium
CACCTTCAAGATCGACAAGGGCAAACAGGTTTACTTCGAACAGATCCAGATCACCGGCAACACCAAGACCCGGGACAAGGTCATCCGCCGCGAGTTGCGGGTTTACGAGCAGGAACTCTACAGCGGCCAGCGGCTCAAGAGCGGCATTCGCAACCTGAATCGCCTTGATTACTTTAAAGACGTCAAGATGGATACCGCCAAGGGCAGCGCTGACGACCAGATGAAGGCGACGGTGGGGGTGACCGAAAAAAGCACCGGTGCCTTCACCGTCGGGGCGGGCTACTCGACCGCGGAAAACGCGTTCGTGACCGGCTCGGTCTCCGAACGCAACCTCTTCGGCCGCGGCCAGACCCTGGCCCTGCGCGGCATGCTGGGCGGCAAGACCCAGCGCTACAGCACGAGCTTTACGGAGCCCTATCTATTTGATATACCGCTGTCGGCCGGGGTCGAGCTCTACAAGTGGGATAGCGAGATGGACGATTACAGCCGGGACAGCCTCGGCGGCACGATCCGGTTCGGCTATCCGCTGGCCGAATACGTCCGCGGCAATGTCTCCTACAACCTGGATTTTACCCGGTTGGGCCAAGTCGATGAAGAGGCCTCGCAGCAGATCAAGGATCAGGTAGGCGACTACGTCAAGAGCAGCATCACGCTGAACCCCCGCTACGATTCGCGGGACAGCCTGTTCAACGCTAAAGATGGCGGGATGCACAGCATCTCATACGAATTCGCCGGCCTCGGCGGCGATGTGGGCTTCAACAAAGTCATCGTCGAGAACGGCTGGTACTTCCCCCTGTTCTGGAAACTCACGGGGGTCGTCCACGACCGGGCCGGGTATGTCAAGGATCTGCCGGGCTGGGAGTTGCCCGATTACGAGAAGTTCTACCTGGGCGGCATCAACAGCATGCGCGGCTTCTCGCGCAACGACCTGGCGCCCCAGAAGGAAGGCGGGGCGGTCGGCGGGAACTGGTTCGTGCAGGGCAACTTCGAGGTGAAGTTCCCGCTGGTGGAGGAGGCGGGTGTGTTCGGGCTGATCTTCCTCGACACCGGCATGGTGGGACTCGAGGGTGAGACCCCTAGATTCGGCGATCTGAGATATAGCGCCGGGCCGGAGCTCCGCTGGCTCTCCCCGATCGGCCCGATCCGCATCGCGTATGGGTTCATTTTGAACCCGCAGAGTGGGGACTCGAGCAACGGGGCCTGGGAGTTTTCCGTGGCGTCCTCCTTCTAACCGGGCGCCGGTTCGTTTTAAGATGCCGGCACGCGCCGGTATTTAAAGTCGTCACCCCAGAGAAAGGAATTCGAAATGCGATCAACGAAAGCAATGTTTACGACCGGACTGACCGTGCTGCTGCTCCTATCGGGCGGGCCGGCGTTCAGCGCCGACCCCGTCAAGATCGGAGTGGTCGATCTGCAGAAGATCCTCGAGACGTCCAACTCCGGCAAGGCGGCCCAGATGGAGCTGAAGGTCCAGCGCGACAAGATGCAGGCGGACATGAAGCAGCGCGGCAACGAGATCCACGAGATCGAGAGCCGCATGCAGCGTGAGGCCATGGTGATGAGCAAGGAGACGCGCGAGGAAAAGGAGCGTGAGCACCGCATCAAGGTCAGCGATTTCCAGGCGCTGCAGCGAAAATACCAGAGCGACCTGCAGGAGGTCGAGCGCAAGCTGATGGGCAGGCTCCAGACGGAGATCACCAGCCTCGTCGGCGATATCGCCAAGAAGGACGGCTACCTGCTGGTCATCAGCAACATTGGAGTGATTTATTCGCTGCCGTCCACGGACATCACGGAGCGTCTGATCCAGGAACTGAACGCGAAATCCGGCAAGAAGGCCGGCCCGTAGGGAGGGTCGACGCGAACGGAGGAAGACCATGGACACCGTGCTGGACATCCTGGCCATCATGCAGCGCCTGCCGCACCGCTACCCGTTTCTCCTGATCGACCGGATCGTCCGGTTCGTGCCCGGCGAGGAGATCGTGGCGCTGAAGAACGTGACGATGAACGAGCCCTTTTTCCAGGGGCATTTCCCTGCCAAGCCGGTCATGCCGGGGGTGCTGATCATCGAGGCCCTGGCCCAGGCCGGGGGGATTCTGGCCGCCGAAATCAGGGGTGCGGAGAAACAGGGCGATATTATCTACTTCATGGGGATGGACGCCGTCCGCTTCCGCAAGCCGGTCGTTCCCGGGGACCAGCTCATGCTGGAGGCCCGGGTGCTCAGGATGCGCTCCCGGGTCGCCAAAATGGCCGGCCGGGCGCTGGTGGACGGGCAACTGGTCGCCGAAGCCGAGCTCATGGCCTCCTTCGGGAACAGCGCCTGATCCAGACGATTTGACGGTCGCGCCTGCCGGCGCATGCTGACGGCTTGCCGCCAACGCGAGTTGGGCTAAGCGGCCCACCGGATGAGGGGAGACTATCATGGCCATCACTCCAGAGCTTCTGGAAATTCTCGCCTGCCCGAAATGCAAGGGCGGCATCCGCTTGAACCCGGCGCAGGACGGCCTGATCTGTGATCAGTGCCGGCTGCTCTATGAAATCCGGGACGACATCCCCATCATGCTGATCGACGAGGCCCGGCCGGTGACGGGCGGGTGAGGCCGTGATGGGGGGGCAACCGGCA
>JBFYWS010000092.1:0-3130 GCA_041310935.1 Desulfobacteraceae bacterium
CGCCGATCTGGAGCAGCGAGCTGTGGGCCAGGGCCCGCGCCACCTTGCCGGATCGGTTGTCCAGTATCGCCCGGGGGTTCTGGACCAACATCCGGGAGTATTTGACGGACCCCGCGCGCGGACTGCCGGTGCACGCCGCGCTCTTCCTGGCGTTGACGCTGGCGACCGGTGCCGCGCGGCGCAGGAAGCGGCAGTGGGCGGCGAGCGGCATCGGCGTCTCCGCGGTCGTGAACGTGTTCGACCGGCCGTACTCGGCCGCCCTGATGCTCGTCCTGTGGGGTGCGTCCGCGGCCTTCTCCCCGGCACCGGCCCGCGTCAAGGACCTGCTCCTGGCCGTGGCGTTCGTGCCGGTCATGCGGCTGGTGCGGCCCATGGTCGACCCGCGGGTGCTGTCCATGATTTCCGCCGGGGTGCTGCTCTACATGGTCGACCTGGTGCGACGGGCGCTCGGCGGCGCTCCCCTGATCGAGCAGGCGCTGCTGGTCCTGGAAAGCGTCGTGGCGATTGCAGCCCTCGGGTGGGTGCTGCAACACGATCGTCTCCGGCACATCCCCGGTCAGGTCCCGGCCATCCTACGCTCGCACTTTGGCCCGGCCCTGCTGAAACTGCTCGTTGTCGCTTTGGTCATAGGCGGCCTGGCCGCCGGCCTGGGGTTCACGCGGCTGGCGCGCCTGATCACTCCCGCCGTTCTCAACGGGGGCGCCCTGGCTCTCATTCTGTTCGCGGCCGCGCGGGTCGCCCGCGGGTCGCTCGCGATCGCGCTGCGGGCGCGGCCGCTGGATCGGCTGCAAATGGTCCGCAAGCACTGCGACCTTTTGGAGAGCTGGGCGCAGCGCTTGTTTTTCTGGGCAGCGGCCTTCGTTTGGGCCAGGCGCTTTCTCGAATACATCGGGCTGCTCGACCCGGTGGTGGAGTTGGGCAACGCCATCCTGGAGATACGGCTGGAGCGCGGCTCGATCAGCATCTCCATCGAGGACATCCTGGCCTTCGGAATTACGGTGTGGGCCGCTTATGTGCTGTCCGCTTTCATCCGCGTCGCACTCCAGGAAGCGGTATATCCCCGCCGGGGGGTGGCGCGCGGCATGTCCTACGCCTACTCGCGCCTGGTTCACTACGTCATCCTGGCCTTCGGGTTCCTGGTGGGCCTGGGCGTGCTGGGGCTGGACCTCTCGAAGGTGAGTGTCCTCGCCGGTGCGTTCGGGGTCGGCATCGGTTTCGGGTTGCAGGACGTGGTGAACAACTTTGTCTGCGGCTTGATCCTGCTCTTCGAGCGCCCGGTGCACGTAAGCGACATCGTCGAGGTGGGCGGCCTGCAGGGCGAAGTGCGCCGCATCGGCATCCGCGCGAGCACGGTGCGCACCTACCAGGGGGCCGACATCATCGTCCCCAATTCCCAGTTCATCACGGCCAACGTGACCAACTGGACCCTCAGCGACCAGCTGCGGAGGATCGACCTGCCCGTGGGCGTGAACTACGGCGCCGCCCCGCAACAGGTGATCAAGGTGCTGGAGACGGTCGCGCTTGCAAATGAAAGGATTTTGAAGGAGCCTCCGCCCCGGGGCCTTTTTATGGGATATGGGGACAGCTCGATCAACTTCGAACTGCGGGCGTGGACGGACCATTTCGACAACTGGGGCCTGATCAGGAGCGAGCTTGCCGCCGCCGTCTACGATGCCGTGTATGCGGCGGGCATGTCGTTCCCTTTCCCCCAGCGCGAGGTGCGGGTGCTGGGAGGACCTGAAACCGGCGTTCCGGAGACCTCTCAGCCGAAGGGGGGAGCTGAGACTCTACAACCGATCAGGGGTAAATGAGATACATACTAAATTCGAAATTCGAAACAAATCCGAATGACCGAATGACCAAAACATTTAAAGCCACCTCAGATCGCAGGCCAACTGGTTTTGGCCATTTCCCTTGATTTTAATTTTAGGCACTTTAGGCACTTTCTTCTAAAAGGAGGTCTGCATGAGAAGATACAGTCGCGGCGTGTTGCTTTTCGCACTGATTTGGTTTTTAGCTGTCGGTCCGGTTCACGCCGGCGGGCTTTGGTTGACCCAGCAGCCAACCCCGGACATGGGGGTAGGCAGCGCCGGGAAACAGGCGACGGGGTTCGATGCCTCCACTGCCACCGCCAACCCGGCCGCCATGACGCGCCTGGACCGCTCCCAGATGGAAGCCGGCATCATGGGCCTCTATGTCGACGCCCAGTTCAATGTCAAGAACTCCAGCAACGGCGACAATGGCGGGGGCAACGCCGGCTATTTCAGCCCGGTCCCGACGCTGAATTACGTGCACAGCCTGAGCCCGGATTTAAAACTGGGGCTGGGGGTGGGGTCTTATTTCGGATTAGGGCTCAACTACTCCAACGAATGGGCCGGGAAATACTATGTCCAGAACGCGAGCATCACGACGCTGGCGTTCAACCCGACCATCGGCTACAAAATCGCCCCTTGGCTGTCCATCGGCGGCGGCGTGAGTGTCGTCGAGGGCAAGCTGAGCGAGCGGGTGGCGGTCAACACGCCGGCGCTGGCGGAGCCCGGGGACGGCCGGCTCAAGTACGATGCCTCGGACGTGGGCTACGGGTACAATCTCGGAGTGCTCTTCGAGTTGAGCCCCCAGACCCGCGTGGGGGTCACCTACGTCTCCGAGGTCAAGCTGGAATTCAAGGAAGACTTGCGGTTCAAGAACCTCGAGGGCACAGTATTGGGAGGCCTTCTGAGGTTATCCGGGCTGCTGGATTCGCAGCTGAAAATCGACATGACCATCCCGGCCCAGCTGTCCGTCGGGGCCTATCACGCCCTGACCGACAAGCTCGCCCTGGTGGGCACGGTCAACTGGCAGAACTGGAGCAAATTCGGCCAGCCCGAGATTGCGGTGGCCGACAGCAACACGGTCACCGCCGACCTGGACTACAAGGACACCTATCATGCCGGGATCGGGGCTTACTACCGCGTGGCGGAGCCCTGGCTGCTGATGGTGGGCTTCGGCTACGACACCTCGCCCACGTCCAGCAGCAGCGAGCGCTCGCCCGTGCTGCCCTTGGGCGCAACCTTCACCTATGCAGCCGGCGTTCAGTACGACTGGAACAAGGATTTCTCGGTGGGCGCGGCCTACGCCCTGATCGACGCCG
>JBFYWS010000108.1:0-2970 GCA_041310935.1 Desulfobacteraceae bacterium
CCCCTGTCCCAACCCGCTGACGCCCTTCGACAAGCACAAGGCCCGCGAGCTGCTCGAACAGGCGGGCTGGCTGGTGGACCCCGCCACCGGCTGGCGCGTGAAGGACGGCCGCCGGTTTGTCTTCAAGTTTCTCACCCGCAGCGCCGGCACCGACAAGTTTCTGGCCGTCTACGCCGAGGACCTCAAGGACGCGGGCATCGAGCTGGTCATCGACCAGAAGGACTGGGCGGCCTGGATGAAGGACATGGACGGGTTTAACTTCGACATGACCTGGGCGGCCTGGGGGGCGGGGATCTTCAAGGATCCCGAGGGGATGTGGTCCTCAAACGAGGCCGATCGTCTGGGCGGCAGCAACATCACGGGCTTCCGCAATCCGGCGGTGGACGACCTGATCGCGCTGCAAAAGGAGATCTTCGACGTTCACAAGCGCAACGAAATCGTCCGCAAGATCGACCAGATCGTGTTCAACGACTACCCCTTCGTCCTGCTCTGGAACATCAACTACACCCGCCTGCTCTACTGGAACAAGTTCGGCATGCCGGCCACGGTGCTCTCCAAGTTCGGCGGCGAGGAGAGCGCCTACTGGTACTGGTGGCTGGACCCGGATGCCGTGGCGGTCTTGAAAGACGCCAGGGCGAACAACCTGGCGGTCCCGCCGCAGCCCGCGGTGGTGGTCTTCGACGACGTCTTCACCCCGTGAGCTCGTCCGCAACCCCGCCCGGCGGTTTTGCACGGCGTTGGTGCGTGCAGTCGGTGACCGATTTGCAGTTATGGCGCATTTCCAGGGATGTATTCGAAGGGGTGCTTTCAGGCCGACCCGGAGGTGGGCACCTTTCTCACCGAAATCGTCGCCGATCTATTTGGGGTTACGTGGGGTGGCGCCACCATCCAAGATCCCGGCCCGCGAAGTTAAGCACGCCTGCCGGAAGGACACGAACACCGGCTGTTCCCCGCGTCTGCGGGGATGAATTACTGTTGCTGGCGTTACCAGAGTGAGAAAATTCACTTTATATTTTTTTGCATTCCTTTATTCTGGGTACATCCCGCAGGGCAATCAGCGCGAACAGAGCGGCTAAGAGGTAGAGCAATCCTGTTGCACTGAAAGCGGCCCCCAACCCGAGCCACCACGATATCCCCACCCCCAGCATGGGGCCTATGGTTCTCCCGGCGGCGTTGATGGAGTTATCGATGCCATAGATCGATCCCTCTTCGCCACTATCCGTGCTACAGGCCAGCAGCGCACTGATTCCTGGAATAATGCCGCCCAGGGAGATGCCGTAAACGATTTGCAGCCCAAGTAACTGCCAGTAACTGACCACCAGGCTCTGCAGCACAAAAGAAAGAAAACAAGATAAAAAGCAGACAATCAGAATGCGACGATATCCGGTTCGGTCCCCTAAGCGGCCTAAGAAGACGGCGAATATGGCCGTGGCCGCAGAGGAGAGGCCGATAACCAGCCCCGTTAAACTGTTGCCCCCCTGTGGTTTGCCGATCATTGGGAGAATAAACATCGGCAATACAGGCATGAAGATCATCCGGCCCATTGAGTTTAGAAACCGCAGGCATAACACCACGAGAACACCCGGTGCCGATAGCAGATGACGCCACCCGCTGAAAAATCCGGGGCGTTTTTTCCCGAATTGCGGCTTTACGAATCTCTCTTCGACACCGAAAAAGACCACTACGAATGCAATCGCCAGCAGTGCGGCGGTTACATGGAACACTGCCCGGTAACCGAAAACATCCGCCACGGTCCCGCCGATCACCGGTCCCAATCCGAGTCCTACTCCCATGCCGACCTGCAAGAGACCCATGGCAAAACCGACCTGCTCGCGTGGCACCGTGGCCGCCACCAGTGCATTGGCAGCACCAATGACGCCAGAGACCATCCCTTGAATAGCCCGCAAGGCAACCAGCTGCTCGGCGGAGGCGGCAAAGGCCATCATTTCTACCAGTGCGGCACCGCCAAGCATGGCCCGCTGCACCATCAGCTTGCGCCCCCGCCGGTCGGAAAGCCAACCCCAAATCGGCGAGGCTATCACCATTGTAAAGGCCTGACCGGAGTAAACGAGGCCAACGCAAACCTCCACACTCAGGGAGGTCTGGGTTCCCAAGGATTTTACATAGAGCGGCAGAAATGGAAAAACACATGAAAACCCAACTACTGAGATCATCTGTGCGAATGCCATTATATAAAGCGTTCGCTTCCATTTGATTGTTGTCCTGGATCCTTCCAATTCCGGCATTGTCATCAATGTGGCTCTCTAAGGCTGGCTGCGCCCGCAACTCGGGGTAGTGTTCCTCATGAAAGCGAAAACAGAGGGCGTACGGACCGGGTTGCCGAAGCCGCGACGTAGGCGGGCATCCGCGCGTCACGGAATTTCGTGACCGCATGCGGGAGGGGGCGCTTCGCAGGAGGGGGACCGGGTATTGTCGATGTTTTGCTGATCCCTAGTCCCAAAGACCGCGGCACCGCGGCGCGCCTTGCACCGTTTATCCCCCACGCCCATGAGCTGGCCCGCGATGCCGAGGATCCCATCAGCCTGGATCTTGCCGGATTGTTGGGAAGATACTATACCGAGGCCTGCCTTTATCAGGCAGCCAGGGAGTGGAAAGAAGCCGCATGCCATGGCCAGGTGGCCCTGCTGGGCGAGGAGCATTCACACACCCTTGCCTCCATGAACAACCTGGCCCAAACGCTCAGTGCCCAGGGCAATCTCGCCGGTGCGCGAAGCCTTGAGGAAGAGGTGCTGGAAGCCTGCCGCCTTGCTGCTGGGCGCGGAGCACCCGGCCACTTCTACGAGCGCCTGGAACCTGGTGATGACTCTGGCAGATCTGGGAGACACTATCGCAGCCTTCCCCTTGTTGAAAAGCGATCTGCTATGGATGCTGGATCCGGGCCATAGAGGAAAGCCTGACCGGAAGGGTCATTGTTCTCGCCCTGATCGACCCGAACTGCTTTTCGGTAAG
>JBFYWS010000113.1:0-3282 GCA_041310935.1 Desulfobacteraceae bacterium
GCTCGGGTCGCAGCTTCTTTTTTTCGACGGCCTTCGTCGTGTAATCCGCGATGCGCTGCTCGGCGCGTTTAAGGGGCGCCTCCGCGACATCCACCAGGACCAGGCGGCAACCCGGCATGGCACTCTTCAGGTAGTATCCGATGTCGGGGCCGATGGTGCCGGCACCGATGACGGCGAACTCCGCGGGCAGGCCGCGTCCGGGTTTGATCAACAACGGGTTTGATGCGGTCCGGTAAAGGTCCTTGGGGTGGGCCACGGTGCGGCTCCTTTCGGCTGAATTATCTCCTTGACTGAGATTCGTTCAACGCATAATAATTAAAGCAAAAAAAATGAAGGGGGGGAAAGCTCATGGAAAGACGCAAGGTTTTATTATCCGAAGATGAGATGCCGCGTCAATGGTATAATGTGCTGGCCGACATCAAGATGAACCCGCCTCTCGGGCCGGATGGGAAGCCGATCAGCCCGGACATGCTGGCGCCGGTCTTCCCCATGAACATCATCGAACAGGAGGTCAGCCAGCAGCGCTGGATCGACATCCCCGAGGAGGTGCTCAAGATTTATGCCATCTGGCGGCCGACCCCGCTGATCCGCGCCACGGGCCTCGAAAAAGCCCTCGGCACCCCGGCCCGCATCTATTACAAGTACGAGGGGACAAGCCCCCCGGGCAGCCACAAGCCGAACACGGCGGTGCCGCAGGCCTATTACAACAAGGTCTTCGGGATCAAGCGTCTGACCACCGAAACCGGCGCCGGGCAGTGGGGCAGTGCGCTCGCCTTTGCCTGCGCCCAGTTCGGACTCGAGTGCAAGGTGTACATGGTGCGGATCAGCTTCGATCAGAAGCCCTACCGCAAGACCATGATGCAGACATGGGGTGCGACGTGCATCCCCAGCCCCAGCATGGAGACCCAGGCCGGCCGCGACATTCTCGCGAAATTTCCGGACACTCCCGGCAGCCTGGGCATCGCCATCAGCGAGGCCGTCGAAGCGGCGGTGTCGGACACCAGCGGCAACACCCGCTACTCGCTCGGCAGCGTGCTCAACCACGTCATGCTGCATCAGACCATCATCGGTCTCGAAGCCAAGAAGCAGCTCGCGAAAATCGGGGAATACCCGGATGCGATCATCGGCTGCGCCGGCGGCGGCAGCAACTTCGCCGGGCTGGCCTTCCCGTTCGTATTGGACAAGTTCAACGGCAAGCAGGTGGAGATCCACCCGGTGGAGCCGGCCGCTTGCCCCACCTTGACCCAGGGGCCCTTTGCCTACGACCATGGCGACACGGCCGGGTACACCCCGCTGATGGCCATGCACAGCCTGGGGCATACCTTCGTGCCGCCGCCCATGCACGCCGGCGGCCTGCGCTACCACGGCATGGCCCCGAGCGTCAGTCAGTTGGTGGTGGAAGGGCTTCTGGCTCCGAAAGCCTACGGCCAGGTGGCCACCTTCGAAGCGGGCCTGCTGGCCGCCCGCACCGAAGGCGTCATCCCGGCGCCCGAAACCAACCACGCGCTCGCCTGCGTGGTGGACCTGGCCCGCCAGGCCACGGAAGAAGGCAAGGCGAAGGTCATCCTGTTCAACTGGAGCGGACACGGGCTGATCGACCTTGGCTCCTACGAAAAATACCTTTCCGGACAAATCAAAGACTTCGATTTTCCGGCCCAGGATATCGAAGACGCCAAAAAGATCCTGGAGAAATATCCAAAGCCGCAGGTCATGAAGAGTAGGTAGCATCGCGTTCTACGCGTATTGTGCAACAGTGGGCGCTTATGAAATTTCAGCAGGAGTCTATTGCATTTAAAATTCGAAGCACGAAATCCGAAATTCGAAACAAGGCTCAAAATTCAAATTTTAAAATGTTCTGAACCGGTTTCGAATTTTGGTCATTGGGAGATTTGAATTTGTTTCGAATTTCGATATTCGAATTTCGGATTTTATCTCTTGGGACCAACACGCTGGTGGCTATGAAGAACTTTTTGGGCTATTGTCGATGACCAACCACCTTAACCCTCTATCGCGTCGTTGCCCGCGCTTGGGCGGACCCGTGGGGTTTAAATACTGCATGTCAGGTGAGGGAGACAATCCTTGCGCCAAGGTGGTGGACTGCTGGTGGGAGACCTTCGACATCGTGCAGTATTTGCGGGACAACCTCTCCGAGGACCAGTTCAACGAGCTCCTGAACGCCCGGCCCAGGCCGAAGGTCGCCTCCCTGGTGGAATTGATCGGCCGGGCGAAGAAACGGCAGGACGTTTAGCAGGGTGATGAAAAACCGCGCCTGAGGCCGTGATCCGGCGTTGTGCAACTTTTGTAAATGCTCACATATCTGAAGATATGCTGCGCTTTCCAAAACGTCGCACGCCTTGGCTGACGGCCTGATGCTTGTTTTTCAATACCCTGCTAGTTTAACCAGCGGCGCTGCGCGGCCTTGGCTTTCTCCGGATTGATCTGGTATGCAGCGGTGAACTCGGTGCGATACTCGGAAATGCCAGGGCTCGTGGCGTCGTTGCCGTAAGGCGGAGCGGGCGTGCGGTAATTCGCGTCTGTCTCGACAACCTGAAAAGGGGGAAACACGATGAAAGTTCTGGTCAGCGACAATCTCGAGGATATAGGCTTGGATGTCTTGAGAAAAGAGCCTGGGATCCAGGTGGACGTCCGGGCGGGCCTGAAGCCCGAGGAACTCAAGGCCATCATCGGGGACTACGACGCGCTCATCATCCGCAGTGCCACCAAGGTCACCGAGGATCTCCTGCAGTCCGCCGCGAAGCTGAAAGTGGTCGGCCGGGCGGGGATCGGCCTGGACAACGTCGACATCCCGGCCGCGACCAAGCGCGGCATTATCGTGATGAACACGCCCACCGGGAACACCATCACCACGGCCGAGCACGCCATCGCCATGATGATGGCGCTGAGCCGCAACATCCCCTGGGCCACGGCCACCATGAAGGCCGGCCTGTGGGAGAAGAAAAAACTCCAGGGCCGGGAGCTCTTCAACAAGGTTCTCGGCCTCATCGGTTTCGGGAAGATCGGGCCCATCGTGGCCGACCGCGCGCGCGGGCTCAAGATGCAGGTCATCGTGTACGACCCGTTCGTCTCCCCGGAAACGATCGAAAAGGCGGGGTACGAGCCCGTCGCCCTGGAGGAGCTCTACCGGCGCTCGGACTACATCACGGTGCATGTGCCCAAGCTGAAAGACACCGCCGGGTTGCTGAACAAGGCCGCTTTCGACCAGATGAAGGACGGGGTCATGATCATCAACTGCGCCCGGGGCGGCGTCGTCAACGAAGCCGA
>JBFYWS010000116.1:0-5046 GCA_041310935.1 Desulfobacteraceae bacterium
CCATCTTGGCCATGTAGTCGTCGTACATCGTCTCCAGGGCGAGCTTGTGCTTGGCCTCCTCCTGGCAGAGCACCTTGAACAGTTTCTGGCTCTCCGGGGTGTCGGCCTGCTTCAGGAAGTCGTTGTACAGCTTCAGGGCGGCTTCCTCGCGTTTCATGGCCAGCATGAGGACCTCGTTGTAGCCCATGCCCTTGTGGTATTCGAGTTCCACCACGTAGTCGCTGCGCTTGATGTCCTTGATCCATTTCAGCTTGTAGTCGCGCATGGCCTGGGTGAACCCCTTGGTCTTGAAATCGATGAGCATCTTGTGGTGCTTGCCCTCTTCCCGGGAAAAGTCCGTGAACATCTCCCTGGTGCCGGAGAAGGCATCTTCCTTGGCAAGCCCGCTGTAGAATGCCACGGCTTCCTTTTCCTTTTCGATCGCAAAGTCGACGATGGCTTCCAGACTGTCGAATTTCATCTTGAACTCCTTTCGCCCGGGATTTTTAGTTGAATCCTATCCGCCCTCTGAGGGAACCTCCGATCCTTCTCTATCCTATAAAGACCATATGGTTCAAGAGGACCGGTTTCGAACGGATCCCTCCGCGGTTTTTGGCATTGCCTCTTCCCCTTCATTCTTTCATCGGCGTCAGCCGATGAAAGAGGGCTACCTGAGCGGGGGCGACGTTTCGCCCTTCTCGAGCTGCTCCAGGTTGCTGCGGGCGACCGCGTAGGCCGGGGCGATCCGCAGCGCGCGCCGAAAGGACTCGGCGGCTTCTTCGGTCAGGCCCTGGGCCTGAAACGCCAGGCCGAGGTTGTTCCAGGCCTCGGCATAGTCCGGGTTCAGCCGGGTCACTGCCTGTAGACGTGCGACGGCCCGATCGAGGTCGCCCAGGTTTTTCAAGGCCACCCCCAGGTTGTTGCCGGCGGATGCGAAATCCGGCTTGAGGCGCAGGGCCTCCTCGAACTGCCGGGCGGCTTCCTGGAAATTTTCCTGGAGGAGGTGGGCCACGCCGAGATTGTTATGCGCCATGTAATTTTTTGGTTCCAGCCGCACGGCTTCGGTGAGCTCGCGGATGCCGGCCTCCATCTGCCCCAGCCGCACCAGCACCGTGCCCAGGTTGTAGCGGGCGTCGCCGTACTCGGGCGCGAGCGCGACGGCGCGGGAGAGAACCTCCGCCGCCGCCTCGAAGCGCTCCCGGCCGGCCAAGGCGCTTCCCAGGTTGTTGTAAGGCCGGGACTTGCGGGGGGATTTCTCCACGCAGTCGCGCCACAGGGCTACATCGTCCCCCCAGACCCGGCTGCGCTCCCAGGTTGAGACCGAATAGAGGGCGGCCACCAGTACGACCACCAGCACGGCCGCGGTTTTTCGATGGTTGAAAACCCGGGCGCCCAGAGCGACAATGGCCATCGCCGGAAAGACCGAGGGCAGGTAGGTGCGGTGTTCGAAGATCGCCTCCAGGCCGATCACCGAGGACTCGATCACAAGGTTCCCTAAAAACCACAGAATGGCGAACGAGCCGAGCGGCTGCCGCCGGGCCAGAACCAAGGCCGCCCCGGCGAGCGCTGCCAGCACCAGCAGGGCAAGCAGCGTCGTGGGGGGATCGAGCAGCGCGAGCGAGGCGGTGACGTCGTGGTCCAGGTTCAGCCGGGAGGCGGCCGGCCAGAAAAGCAGGCTGATGTAGAACACCACCACCCGCAGCTGGGTCATCAAGCGGTGTTCCGCACCCAGCGCTTTGCCTGCATATCCTGAAAAGATACGCTCGATCGGGTTGCCGAAGCCGAGGAAGCCCCAGCCGATCAGAAGCGTCAGCGCGGCGACCGCGGCGAGCAGCGGAAGCCGGCGCCGCAGCCACCGGCGGTCTAACTCTTGGAAAAAATACCACTCGTAGAGGAAGATGAAGACGGGTAAGGTGGCCGCGATCTCCTTGGTCCCCAGGGCGAGAAGCCCGGAGGCGATGCAGCCGGCCCAGAGCAGTCGCCGCCGGCCGCGCTCCTCGGCCAGCCTCGCACCCGCGTAGCAGGCGAGGCTCAGCAGGTAGAAAAGAGCCGCGAGGCTTGTCATGCGCTGGACGATGTAGGCGACCGACTGGGTGTGGATGGGATGCAGGAGCCACAGGACGGCCACCGCACACGCTATGGCTCCGGCGGCCGCCGCCTGGGCACGGAGCGCCGGGGTGCGAAAAGTGAGCCGGGCGAGGGCGTAGAGCAGGCAGCCGTTAACAATGTGAATCAGGATGTTGATCAGCCGATAGCCGACGACGTTGGTCCCGTTGAAGAAATGGTTGACGGCAAAGCTCAGGTTGGCGACCGGCCGCGAAGGGATAGGGCTTTTGAAGGCCGCAGCGTAAAGCGCGTCCGCGGAAAATGCGGTGATCCGGATGTGGCGGTTTTCGAGGATATTGGGCTCGTCGTCGAAGACGAACGGGCCGCCGAGGGATGCCGTGTAAAGCAAAACGGTCAGCACCGCCGCCGCCGCCAGCACCAGAGTTTCGCGGGAGGATCGTTTCGAGGCCATGGTTCCCTTTTCAACGAATGGGGTGTGCCACGCATCGCTTTGATGGGCACATCACGTTGGGTCTTATAACGTTTAAATGCTTTTGGGTAGATTTATTGTCCCGGGACTCCGGCTCATCCTAAAGTTCACAGTCGGAGTACCGAGTCAGAGTTCCGGGAGGGTGGCATTAGATCTTTTTACCCCGGTCCGTCTGTTTGACTCTCATAGAGGATTATAATACGTTCGTTCATATCCACCTCAAGATTTAGGAATTCGTGCGGATATATCCAACAGGGGCAGCGGCTCGATCACGGCGGTTACCGCGATCGACCCGACCGACACTGTATGGGCGCGATGACGAAGACCAAGCACGACCGGATTGTGAAATCGATCCTGATCACCGGCATCATCCTTTCCGCGTTCTACTGGGTGTGCGAATCCTTCATGTATTTCTTCATGGAGCCCCAGGCCAATTTCTTCCAGCACCTGCTCGGCCCCAACATGTTTCAAACCTTCACCCGCATCATGGTGCTTTGCCTGTTCGCCATCTTCGGCTCCCACATCCAGTACACTCTGGACAAGGAGCGCGCGGCCGATGCGGCGCTGCGCGCCAGCGAGGACAAGTACCGCACCATCCTCGAGAGCATCGAGGAGGGCTATTTCGAAACCGACCGCCGCGGGAACCTGACCTTTTTCAACGGGTCGCTGTGCCGCATTCTGGTCTATGACGCCGAGGAGTTGACGGGCAAGAACACCCGCGAGCTCACGTCACCTGAGGGCGCCGCCTCGGCGGGCGATGTTTTTGGCGCGGTCGAGCGCACCGGCCTGCCGGCCGCCTTCGTCGCCTATCAGGCGCGCCGCAAGGACGGAAGCCCTGTCGACCTGGAGCTTTCCGTCACCCTGATCCGCGACCCGCTGGGGCAGCCGGCGGGGTTTCGCGGGGTGGTGCGGGACGTTTCCGAGCGCCTGCAGGCCGAGCAGGCGCGCCGCAAGCTCGAGGGGCAGCTGCAGCAGGCCCAGAAGATGGAGGCGATCGGCACCCTTGCCGGCGGCATCGCCCATGACTTCAACAACATCCTGATGGGCATCCAGGGCAACGCCACCCTGCTCGAGATGAAACTGGAGCCCTCGCACCCGGGGCGTGAGAAGATCGCCAACATCGAAAAGTACGTCGAGAGCGGCACCGAGCTATCGCGGCAGCTTTTGGGCTTTGCGCGCCGCGGCAAGTACCAGGTGAAGGCCTCGGACATCAACGACATCATCGAAAAATCCGCCGCCATGTTCGCCCGCACCCGCAAGGAGGTCCGGGTGGACCTTAACCTGGCGCGCGACCTCTGGACGGTGGAGGTGGACCGCGGACAGATCGAGCAGGCCCTGCTCAACCTTTACGTCAATGCCTGGCAGGCCATGCCGGAGGGCGGCGATCTGCGCCTGAGGACCGAAAACCTCCACCTGGACGAGAGCTACCTTCAGCCCTACAAAGTGACCCCGGGGCGCTATGTGAGGATCACGGTGGCGGACACCGGGGTCGGCATCAGCAAGGCGGACATGGTTCGGATCTTCGAGCCTTTTTTCACCACCAAGGAGATGGGTCGCGGCACCGGTCTGGGCCTGGCCTCGGTCTACGGCATCGTCAAGAGCCACGGCGGCCACATCAACGTTTACAGTGAAAAGGGGCAGGGGACCACGTTCACTTTAAACCTGCCGGCATCCCGGCAGCCGGTGGAGGAAGAGGCGGCCACGGCGCCGGCAGAGATAGTTATTAACTGTCGCAAAATTATATTGACATTTTTATGTAAATTTGCTACCTATGCGTTCATGAAAACGAAAGCGATGGACGCCAGAAAGCTCAATCATGGTATGCTCACCGAACTGCGCAAACGTGGAGTTGCCAGTGTCCAGGAAGGCACCAGTCCGGAAGTGGTAGCGGTGGCCCTGGGTGTCAGCCGCGCCACGATATACAGCTGGTTGGCCCGTTTCCGCAGCGGGGGATATGGAGCCCTGGACGCCCGCAAACGCGGGGGGCGCAAACCCAAGCTGGATGGTTCTGCCATTCGATGGGTGTACCGAACCGTTACCGAGAAGAACCCGCTGCAGCTGAAGTTTACCTTTGCGCTGTGGACGGCGAAAATGGTGGGGCAACTGATTTTCGCGCGCTACGGGGTGAAGATGAGCAAGTCCTCGGTATGCCGACTGCTGTCGCAGTTGGGGCTCACACCGCAACGGCCGGTGTGGCGAGCCTACCAGCAGCGGCCGGAGGAGGTTCAACGATGGCTGCAGCAGGAATACCCGCAGATTCGGCGCATGGCCAAGAAACACAACGCCCTGATATTCTTTGGAGATGAAGCCGGTGTGCGTTCCGACCATCATGCTGGCACCACCTGGGCGGTGAAGGGCAAGACGCCGGTGGTAAGCAGCACCGGGGCGCGGTTTGGATTGAACCTGATGTCGGCTGTCAGTGCCCAAGGCGAATTTCGGTTCATGACGGTCAAGGGTCGCGTGGGGGCCGCGCAGTTTATCGAATTTATCAAACGGCTGCTTCATAATGCTCAGCGTATGGTGTTTCTGAT
>JBFYWS010000128.1:0-2611 GCA_041310935.1 Desulfobacteraceae bacterium
TGCCGGCCACCGACAGCTCCGCGAACTGGCCGGCCTTGTAGGCGAATTTCTGTTCGTCCCCGGGGTCCAGGAACGTGAACTTGAAGGTCTTGAGGTTCTTGTCCTCGGTCTCGATCGCGATATCGTCGATGCGGACCGGATAGGGCAGGTACGGGTTTAACACGGCTGATCCTCCATCATTTAATTTCGCAGGCTTCGGCCGAGGCGGCGAAGTTGTTCATCATGCTGCACACCCGGCGGATGTCGATGTTGACCGGGCACAGGCGGACACAGCGGCCGCAGCCCACGCACTGGATGCCGCGGTCGTATTTGTCCACGAAGTACTTGAGCTTGTGCATGAAGCGCTGTCGCACCCGGTGCAGCTTGGTGCCCCGGGGGTTGTGGCCGGTGCCGTGCAGGGTGAAGAGCGGGAACATGCAGCTGTCCCAGTTCTTCATCCGCACCCCGTTCTTGCCGCGGTTCTCGTCCTGGATGTCGAAGCACCAGCAGGTCGGGCAGGAGAAGGTGCAGGTGCCGCAGTTGATGCACGAAAAAGAGACCTCCTCCCAGAAGGCGGCGTTGTGAAGGGCGGTCGTTTCGGAGGCCCTCAGGTTGTCCGTCTGCACGAACGATGCGATCTTGGACTCGGATGCCTTTTTCAGGGCCGCAATCTTCTGATCGGCGGTCTTGGCATCGGCGGCGGTCTTCCAGCCGGCGGTGGCCACGAATGTCGCGCCCTTTTCGGTCAGCACCTTGGCCAGGTAGTGATCGCCGGCGTCGGCCAGGAGCACGTCCAGCCCCTCCTCGTGGTAGGGCCCGCAGCCGGCCGTGGTGCAGAAGCACGAACTGCAGGGCGCCGCACAGCCCAGCCCCACCAGGGTGGTGGACGCGTAGGCGCGTATCCAATAGGGGTCCTGATATTCCGGGGTGTCGAAATTCATGCGCACCAGGGCGAAGGCCTTGGCGTCGCAGGGCCGGATGCCGACGACGGCCTGGGGCGAATCGTCCCGTGCGGTTTCTTTCAGGATGTGGTGATCCGCCTTGCTCTCGTCGAGCGTGTAATCGAACATCACCTCGGACTGAGGGTAGATGAGATGCTTGGGGGAGAGCCGGGTGTTGAGGCAGGCGAGGTCCGGCAGCAGGCCGTTTTGGAGGCGCTTGAAGCTGTGGAACTCCTTTTCCTTCACCGGGCCAAACAGCCGAAAGGCCTGGGCCGCCTTTTCCAGGCCGCCCGCCCACTCGCTCTTTTTGATTGTGATCATCTTCATTTCCGAAGCCTCTGCGTGAAATGGGTATGCGTGAAAGCGCCGTCGCGCCCTACTTGATGAAGTCGTTCGGGTCCTGCGGCCGGTAGACGTCGAGCGGCGGCCGCACCTCCGGGTCCAGACCCGCCTCCCAGCCGAACAGATCGAGGCAGTCCTTCTCCAGTTTCTTGGTGAAGGTCCGCATGTTGATCCCCACCGGGCAGGCGCGCTCACAGGCGCCGCAGTCCGTGCAGCGTCCGGCGCAGTGATAGGCCCGCAGGAAGTGGAAGGTGCGCACATCGCTTGCGTCCTGGCTCTTGCCGACCCACTGCGGCCGGGCCTCGTCCACGAAGCAGGTCGGGCAGTAGCACAGCGGGCAGGCGTTGCGGCAGGCGTAGCAGCGAATGCAGGGGCTGAGCAGGTCGTCGAAGTACTTCCAGCGCTGCTCGGGTGTCATGGCCTCGAGGCTGCGCACGTCCGCGTAGCGGTCCACCCCTTGCTGCTCCGCGACCGGAGGGGCCACCATCTCGTCGTGGATCACCGGGTTGCGGTGGATGCACAGCGAGCAGTTGTGCTGCAGTACGTCTTTCTTTTCGAAGTCCTGGCTGAAGCCGTTGCCTTTGGCGGTCAGCCCGGTTTCGGTCTCGATCACCTCGGTGATCTCCCCCGGGCATTTCATCGCGATTTTGCGCTTGTCGACCATGCCCTTGCAGGGCACCCCGATGATCACGAGCTGCTCGCGCTTGATCTTGTTCTCGATGATGTGGGTCACGATGTTGCGCGAGTCGCAGCCCTTGGCCACCACCCCGATCTTTTCCTTGCGGTCGGTCAGGTAGTTGGCCAGGTTGATGCCGCAGTGGCTGTCCCACACCAGTCTCTGGGCCTCCGCGGGCGTCTTGGCGAAATGCGGCTCGTTCATCATCGGCACGGTCCCCGCGCGGAACCCGATGACCATCTCCACGGCGCCGGACTGCAGCAGGCGCCCGGCGATTTCCCTGATCTTCTCGGTGTAGCTCAGCATGTTAGGCGACCTCGGCCATTTTTTTTGCAAAATTGGAATTGGGACCCAAGGCCTTGATGGCGGCGGTGACCTGGGTGACCACCTCGACGAACTTGGTGGACTCGGCCGAGGAGATCCAGGAGAACTGCAGGCGGCCGGGCTCGATCCCCATGTGCTCCATCAGGTTCTTGAACAATGCGAATTTGCGGCGGGCGTAGTAATTACCTTCCAGGTAATGGCATTCGCCGGGGTGTCACCCCGACACCCAGACGCCGTCGGCCCCCTCGCGCAGGGCCGCCAGGAAGAACTTGGGGTCCATGCGGCCGGTGCAGGGGATGCGGATCACCCGGATGTTGGGGGGGTATTCCATGCGGCCGACGCCGGCCAG
>JBFYWS010000174.1:0-14876 GCA_041310935.1 Desulfobacteraceae bacterium
GCCTACAACGCCTGGACCATCAAGCTGATCCTGACCGGCTATCCCGGGGTCAAGTCCATCAAGGATCTGGGCAGCCTGCTCCAGTCGCCCTGGAAAAAGGAGTTCGTGCGCATCAACGGCAAGACCCTCACGCTGGACGATATCGAGCACACCATCCTCCGGCCGCGCTTCAAGGACCCGCGCGTGCACTTCGCCATCGTCTGCGCCTCGAAAAGCTGCCCGCCGCTCATCGCCGAGCCGTATCTCGGAGCGGTTCTGGACGCCCAACTGAACCGGTCAACCCGTGATTTTTTGAATACCCCGGCCAACTATCGTCTCGACCGAAACACGTTCCGGGTCAGTTCGATCTTCAAGTGGTTTGCGGAAGATTTCAACAAGGATGTGGTCGGCTTTTATCTAAAATTTGCTCAAGGCGAGTTGAAGGAAAAGCTGCAGGCCGGGCGCGACCGCATCGACGTCAGTTATATGGATTATGACTGGAGCCTGAACGGGGTCTGACAGGCTATTTAAAAACCGCGCCTCAGACCGTGATCCGGCGTTGTGCGGCTTTTGAAAATGCTCATCCGCCTCAGGCGGACTGCGCTTTACAAAACGCCGCACGCCTTGGCTGACGACCTGATGCTTGTTTTTAAACACCCTGGTAGAGGAGGATGCATGGCTGTCTATGATTACGATATCGGCATTATCGGTGGCGGTGCCGCCGGACTCACGGTGGCCGCCGGCGCCTCCCAGCTCGGCGCCAAGACACTTCTCGTGGAAAAGGAAAAGGAGCTGGGGGGCGACTGCCTGCACTTCGGCTGCGTTCCCAGCAAGACGCTGATCGCCTCCGCCAGGGTCTATCACCTGCTCAAACACTCCGACCGGTATGGCCTGCCGCGGGTGGAGGTGCCGCCGGTGGATTTCCGGTTGGTGTCCGAACGCATCCGCGCGGTGATCGCCACCATCCAGAAACATGATTCGGAGGAGCGCTTCTGCGGGCTGGGCGCCAAGGTGGAGTTCGGCAGCCCGGAGTTCGCCGACGAGCACTGCCTTCGCCTGAACGGCCGATCGGTGTCGGCCAAGACCTGGGTGATCGCCACCGGCTCTTCGGCCGCGGTGCCGCCGATTGCAGGGCTCGACCGCACCCCCTTCATCACCAACCGTGAGATCTTCTACCTGGACCGTTTGCCTGCGTCCATGATTATCCTGGGGGCCGGGCCCATCGGTGTTGAAATGTCGCAGGCGTTTGCGCGGCTGGGAACGCGGGTCACCGTGGTCGACATGGGCCATCAGATCCTGGCCAAGGAAGATCGCGACATGGCGGATGAACTCAGAGCCGTATTGGCTGCGGAAGGGGTCGTGTTCCACCTGAACTGCACGATCGAAGCGGTGCAGGACCTCGGCCGGGCCCGGGAAGTCCGAATTCGAACCGCCGACCGCAAGACGCTCACCCTCGAAGCCGAGGTCATCCTCGTCGCACTGGGCCGTGCGGCCAACGTGGGCGGCCTCGGGCTCGCGCCCATCGGTGTCGAGCACGACCGCCGGGGCGTCCAGGTGGACCCGCGGCTGCGGACCACCCAAAAGCACATCTACGCCGCCGGGGATGTAAACGGCGGGCCTCAGTTCACGCACGCCGCCGGTTACGAAGGCGGCATCGTGGTCAGCAACGCCGTCTTTCGCCTGCCGCGCCGGGTGAACTACACCTATCTGCCCTGGTGCACGTACACGGATCCGCCGCTCGCCAGCATCGGCATGAACGAGAAGGCGGCCAAGGCGGCCGGCATCGGTTATACGGTGTGGACCGAGGAGTTCCGCGACAACGACCGCAGCCTGGCCGAAGGCGAGGGGGTCGGCAAGATCAAGCTGCTCCTGGACGAGAAGGAGAAGCCCATCGGGATACAGATCCTGGGGCACGGGGCCGGGGAGCTGCTGGCGGAGTGGGTGGCGGTGCTGAACGGCAAGGTGAAACTTACGACCCTGGCCACCGCGGTTCACCCCTACCCGACCCGGGGCGAAATCAACAAGCGCGTTTCCGGAAATTTTCTCTCCGAGAAAATTTTTTCTGACAAAGTGCGCAAGGGCCTCAAGTTCTTCTTCCATCTCAAGGGCCGGGCCTGCACGTTGAACGAAGAGGGGCTCGTTCAACATTAGGCAGCACCGGAGGGCCGTATCACCCCCACGGTTCTCCCTGGAGGACAGGCGTTCATGGAGACCGACTCACACCCACCAAGCCGCAGTTCACCCGTGATGGCGAGCGTCAGCGCGCCGGACCTGGGAATGCATGTCGGTGCGTGTGTTGCAGCCGTGCCCGCCGACCCTTGCAGCATCGTCATCCTGGGAGCGACCGGCGATCTCACCGCCCGGAAGCTGATGCCGGCGCTCTTCAACCTCTACCGCAACGGCGGGCTGCCGGAGCCTTTCCGGGTCGTCGGCTGCGGCCGCACGGAGTGGACCGACGTGGAGTTCCGCGGCCGGATGCAGGCCGCGGTCCGCCCCGCTGGTGAACGGGACCTTGCCGCGTGGCAACGGTTTGCCGACCGCCTGCACTACCGCTGCGTGAACTACCCGGAGGCCGCGTCCGTCGGCGAGCTTGCCCGCTTTCTCCGTGACCTCGACTCCGATTCCGCCACCCGCGGCAACCGGATTTTCTATCTGGCGCTGCCGCCCACTCTCTACCAGCCCGTGGCCCGGAACCTGGGGAAGGCCGGGTTGGGTGTCGAAAACCGGGACGGCAACGGCTGGGCGCGCATCGTGCTTGAAAAGCCGTTTGGGACGGACCTCGCCACGAGCCGGGAGCTCGACCGCAGCCTGCACGAGCACTTCCAGGAGCACCAGGTCTTCCGCATCGATCACTACCTGGCCAAGGAGACGGTCCAGAACATCCTCATGTTCCGATTTGCCAACTCGATTTTCGAGCCGCTCTGGAACCGGCGCTACATCGACCACGTCAGCCTCCGGGCCACCGAATCCCTGGGCGTCGAGCACCGGGCCGGCTACTACGAACCGTCCGGGGTGCTGCGTGACATGTTCCAGAACCACATGATGCAGATCCTCGCGCTCGTGGCCATGGAACCCCCGCCGCGCTTCGAGGCCGAGCTGGTGCGGGATGAAAAGGCCAAACTGTTCAGCGCCCTACGGCCGTTTCCGCTCGATCACATCGAGAAGTATCTCGTTCTCGGGCAATACACGGCTGGCATGATCGACGGCAATCCGGTCCCGGCATACCGTGAGGAGATTGGGGTTGACCCCGCCTCCCTGACGCCCACCTACGCCATGATGAAGGTCCAGGTGGACAATTGGCGCTGGCAGGGGGTCCCGTTTTACATCACCTCCGGCAAGCGCCTATCGCAGAAGGTCACCGAAATCGCCATCCAGTTCAAACAGGTCCCGTATTCCATGTTCCGGCACACGCTGGGTGGGCCCATTTCGGCCAACCGGCTGATTCTGGGCATCTACCCGGACGAAACGATCACCCTCACGTTTCAGACCAAGAACCCCGGGGCCACGGTCTGCCTGCGAACCGTGACCATGGATTTCAACTACCATCAGAACTACACCGGTCCGGTGCTGGACGCCTACGAAAAGGCGCTGCTGGACTGCATGCTGGGAGACCAGATGCTTTTCTGGCGACAGGACGGGGTGGAACGGTCCTGGGCGTTTCTGAACCCGATCCTCGACGCGTGCGAGCGCTGCCCGGACCGCGGGGGCCGGCTGAGTTTTTACGCGGCCGGCAGCGGAGGCCCCGCCGAAAGCCTCCACCTTTTCAACCCTGTGTGAATTTCAGCCCCCACCGGGACGGGGGCAAACAACCCCCGAGAGGAAGCCGATGCCATGCCAGCCGTAACCGAGAAGGCGCCCGCCGTCAACCGCCGCCTGTCGCTGATCAAAGCCCTCATCTTCGCCGCCTTCATTGCCGCCGCGATCGGCCTGGTCCGATTCACGCCGGTGCAGGACTATCTGACGGCGGACGCCCTGAGCGGGTTGCTTGCCAGCGCCGGCCTGTGGGCACCGCTGGCCTTCATCCTCATCTACTCCATCGGCGTCTGTCTGTTCGTGCCGGGCTCGATCCTGACCGGGTTCGGCGCCGTGATCTTCGGGGCCTATTGGGGGTTTGTCTACGTCTGGGTCGGCGCCATGATCGGCGCGGCGGCGGCGTTCTGCATCGGCCGGACCCTCGGCCGCGATTTCGCTGCGTCGCTCATCGGCGACAGGCTCCGGAAGTACGACAACAGCATCGAGCGCAATGGCTTTGCCGCGGTGCTTTACCTGCGCCTGCTCTATTTCCCGTTCACCCCCTTGAATTTCGGCCTGGGGTTGACCAAGGTCCATTTCTGGGACTACTTCTTCGGCACGGGCGTGGGGATCCTCGTGGGGACCTTCATTTTTACATTCTTCATCGGCACCCTCAAGGAGGTCTGGGTGTCGGGCGACTGGGGTGCGCTGTGGTCATTCAACGTTTTTTTATCGATTGGCTTGTTCGTCATCTCCTTCTTCATCCCCAAATTGATCCAGAAGGTGCGCAAGGAATAAGCCCGCCCTGATAGGCGGCAGTGCCGGGCAGCCGACGGCGTGAATGGAGACGATCGACCGGCATGAACACGGGCAGCGACATCCGGGTGGAGGCGGACACCGCGGCAGCGCTGAAGGCGGCCGCGGATGTGCTGCTGGAAACGGCGCGCTCCGCTGCGGCCGGGGGCGGGTGCGTTTCCATCGCGATCTCGGGCGGGTCGACCCCCCGGGGCATGCACCATCTCTGGACCCAGAACCCCTATGCGTCGGATATCGCCTGGGACCGGATGCACCTGTTCTGGGCGGATGAACGTTTGGTGCCCTATGCGCACCCGGACAGCAATTTCGGGGCGGCCCGCACGGATTTCATTGAAAAGCTCGCAACGCGGCCGGCCGGGGTCCACCCCGTGCCGGTGGCGGGAGACCCCGAGGTTCTGGCGCGGCGCTACGAAGAGGAACTGAGAGCACATTTTCGCATGCGGCGCCTCGCCGAGCCGGTTTTTGACCTGATCATCCTCGGGGTGGGCGCGGACGGCCACACCGCGTCGCTGTTCCCCGGCAGCCCGGCCCTGGAGGAGTGCCTGCGCTGGACGGCTGCCGTAAAGGGCGGCCAGCCGGAGGTGTGGCGGGTCACCCTCACCTATGCGGTTTTGAACCGGGCCCGGCGGGTCGTGTTCCTGGTCTGCGGCGCAAGCAAGGCCGCCGTGGTCCGCCGGGTGCTGACCGCATTGCCGCCGGATCTGCCCGCGCAGCGTGTCCGGCCGCCCTCCGGCCGCGTGACCTGGGTGCTCGACCCGGCGGCGGCAGCCCTGCTGGAGTCAGCGAGCGGCGCTGCCGCATCGGATGAGAAAGCGCCATACTGAAAAATGCCCGCTGCCGGCGCTATTGAAAAATCGCAGCATTTCTGGCAAGAGATGACGTGCGATGGAAGCGAACCGCGAAAGCGAGCGAATCCTAAAAAAAACCGCATTCCGTACGGTCGAAGATTCCCTGCAGCTTGCTGCAGAGATCTTCAATCTGAATTCGAAAGGAACTCAAGATGCCCGCACTGTCAGAACTGAAACAATTCGATCAATCGGTCTGGTTTGATTTCATCCGGCGCTCGCTGATCACCTCCGGGGAGCTGGCGCGGCTGGCCGCCCAGGGGGTCCAGGGGGTCACCTCAAACCCGGCCATCTTCGAAAAGGCCATCGCCGGCTCGTCGGATTACGACGAGGAGATGAAAGCACTCATCACGGCTGGAAAATCCGTCTCGGACATCTACGAAGCGCTGGCGATCAAGGACATCCAGCTGGCCGCGGACGTCATGCGCAGCGTCTACGCTGCGACGGGCGGCCGCGATGGTTACGTGAGCCTGGAGGTCAGCCCCTTCCTGGCGAGCGACACGCCGCGGACGGTCGCGGAAGCCCGGCGCCTGTACCAGGCCGTGGGCCGGCCGAACGTTATGATCAAGATCCCGGCCACCGCCGAGGGGCTGCCGGCGATCACCGAGACCATCTCGGCCGGTGTCAACGTCAACGTCACCCTGATCTTCGCGCTGGCGAACTACCAGGCCGTGGCCGATGCCTACATGGCCGGCCTGGAGCGGCTCGCCGTTAAGGGGCCTTCCGTTCCGGGCGGGCACCCGGTCAACGCCGTTGCCTCCGTGGCATCCTTTTTCGTGAGCCGGGTCGACAGCGCGGTGGACAAGGAGCTCGAAAAGCGGGGGACCTCCGAGCTGCTGGGGAAAATCGCCATCGCCAACTGCAAGCTCGCCTACGCGGAGTTCAAGCGCATCACCACCAGCCCCCGCTGGAAAACGCTCGCCGCCCGGGGCGCCCGGGCCCAACGCGTGCTGTGGGCCAGCACCAGCACCAAGAACCCGGCCTACCCGGACACGCTGTACGTGGACGAGCTCATCGGCCCGGAGACCGTCAACACGATGCCGCCGGAGACGGTCAAGGCCTTCATCGACCACGGCCGGCCCTCTGAAACGCTCACGCAAGAGCTCGCCACGGCCCGGAAACAGGTCGGGCGGCTCGCCGAGTTGGGCATCGACTTCGACGGCATCACGCGCCGGCTCCAGGAAGAGGGGGTCGCCGCCTTTGCCAAACCCTTCCAGGCCCTCATGGACAGCATCGACGCTAAGCGCCGGCGCCTGATGGCGTAAAGGATTTGCCCACCATGACCACTCAGGACGAATTGAAACGGCAGGCCGCGGTTGCCGCGGTGGCGCGGGTTGAATCCGGGATGGTGGTCGGCCTCGGTACGGGCAGCACGGCCCAGTTCGCGCTGGAGCGTCTGGCCGAGCTGATCAACACCGGAAAGTTGAAAAACATCGTCGGCATTCCCAGTTCCCTGCGCACCGAGAAGGCGGCCCGGGAACTCGGGATCCCGCTCACCGACTTTGCGGCCCACCCCGTGATCGATCTGACCATCGACGGGGCCGACGAGGTCGACCCGGACCTGAACCTGATCAAGGGCGGCGGCGGCGCCCTGCTGCGGGAGAAAGTCCTGGCCCAGGCCACCCGCTGCAACATCATCATCGTGGACGAGAGCAAGCTCTCGCCGCGGCTGGGAACCACGTGGGCCCTGCCGATCGAGGTGGTACCGTTTGCCCGGGCCGTGGAGGAGCATTTCCTGAAATCCATCGGGGCCGCCGCCACCGTTCGAGTCAAGGACGGCAAAATAGTGGCGACCGACCAGGGCAACATCCTGCTCGATGCGCGCTTCGGCCCGATGCCGGACCCGGGCCGCATCGCCGAACGGCTGAACGCGCGGGCCGGGATCGTGGAGCACGGCCTTTTCATCGGGCTGACCCACGCCGTCATCGTCGCCGGCACGGACGGCATCCGCCATGTCTACAAAACCGAGGCGCGTTGACAGAGCTTCTGAAAAGGGGGCAAGAATGAAACAGACAGACTTCTTGCGCAAGGTCACCGTTGATAAGAAGGTGTACCGGTTTTTCGACATCGGCCTGCTGGAGAAGAAAGGCCTGGCCCCGATCAGCCGGTTGCCGTTCTCCATCCGAGTTCTCGTGGAAAACCTGCTGCGCAAACTCGACGGCCGGATCGTCACCGAAAAGGATGTGCTCAACATCGCCCGCTGGAAAAAGCGTTACACGGCGCCCGTGGAAATCCCCTACCACCCGGCCCGGGTGCTGATGCAGGACTTCACCGGGGTCCCGGCCGTGGTGGATCTGGCGGCCATGCGGGATGCGCTGAAGGCCCTCGGCGGAGACCCCCGCAAGATCAACCCCCTCGTGCCGGTGGACCTGATCGTCGATCACTCGATCCAGGTGGACGCCTGGGGGACCCGCGCGGCCCTCACCGAGAACGTCGCCCGGGAATACGAGCGCAACGGCGAGCGCTACGCCCTGCTCAAGTGGGCGCAGAAGAGCTTCGACAACTTCAAGGTGGTGCCCCCGAACTCAGGCATCTGCCACCAGGTGAACCTGGAGAACATCGGCCGGGTCATCATGACGGAGAAGGTGAACGGCACCGTCACGGCCTTCCCCGATACCGTCGTGGGGCTGGACTCCCACACCACCATGATCAACGGCGTCGGGGTCGTAGGCTGGGGGGTCGGCGGCATCGAGGCCGAGGCCGTGATGCTCGGTCAGCCTTACTACATGGCCATTCCCGAGGTGATCGGCGTGCGCATGCACGGCTGCCTGCGGGAGGGGGTCACCGCCACCGACCTGGTGCTGACCGTCACGGAGTTCCTGCGCCGGCACGGGGTGGTGGAAAAATTCGTCGAGTTCTGCGGGCCCGGCATGCAGAGCCTCAAGGTCCCCGACCGGGCCACCATCGCCAACATGGCCCCGGAGTACGGAGCGACCATCGGGTTCTTCCCGGTCGACGAAAAGACCATCGACTACCTGCGCCTGACCAACCGCGGCAGTCGCGCGACGATGATCGAGAAGATCGCCAAGGCCCTCGGCCTCTTTTACAGCGGCACGGAAACGCCCGAATACACCCAGGTGCTGAAACTCGATCTGGACACCGTCGAGCCCTCGGTCGCCGGACCGGCCCGGCCCCAGGACCGCATCCGCCTGCAGGATCTCACGCGCACGTTCGCGACCGTGCTCGGCTGCACCCACGAGCGCAACGCCGATGCGGCCGGCATCTCGACCTACCACCAGGAATCCGGCACCAGTACCCGCCGGCCCGAGGAGTGCCTGCCGCGACGCAAGACCTGCTCCCTGGTGGTGAACGGCAACGAGGTGAAACTGTGCGACGGCGACGTGGTCATCGCCGCCATCACCTCCTGCACCAACACGTCCAACCCGGATGTCCTGCTGGGCGCGGGGCTCCTCGCCCGGAAGGCCGTCGAACACGGCTTGCGGGTCCCGGCCACCGTGAAGACCTCGCTGGCGCCCGGTTCCCGGGTCGTCATGGATTACCTGGGAGCGGCCGGCCTGCTGCCCTACCTGGAGGCGCTGGGGTTTCACCTGGCCGCGTTCGGCTGCACGACCTGCATCGGCAACAGCGGCCCCCTGCTGCCCGAAATCGAGGCGGCCATCGCCCAGAACGACCTGACGGTAGCCGCCGTTCTCTCCGGCAACCGTAACTTCGAGGCCCGCATCCACCAGCGCGTGAAGGCCAACTTCCTCATGTCGCCGATGCTGGTGGTGGCCTTTGCCCTGGCCGGGCGAGTGGACAAGGACCTGACCACCGAACCGGTGGGCCACGACCCCCAGGGGCGGCCGGTGCATCTCAGGGACATCTGGCCGAGTGCGGCCGAGGTGCAGGCGCTCTCGGCCAAGCACGTCAAACCGAAATTCTTCCGGGAAGCGTACAGCCGGATCTTCAAGGGGGATGAATTCTGGCGGCGGCTCGAGGTGACGGGCAGCACCACCTATGCCTGGGATGACGCCTCCACCTACATCCGCAAGCCGCCCTACTTCGATGGGTTTACCCTGGAAGCCGGCCACCGCTCGGACATCACGGAGGCGCGCGTGCTGATGCTGCTGGGAGACTCGGTCACCACCGACCACATCTCGCCGGCCGGGGCCATCCCGGCCCACTACCCGTCCGGGCAGTACCTGATCGAGAAGCACGTCGAGAAACAGGATTTCAACTCCTACGGTGCCCGCCGCGGCAACCACGAGATCATGATGCGCGGGACCTTCGGCAACATCCGCGTCAAAAACCAGCTGGCCGCACCGAAGGAGGGCAGCTTCACCGTGAAGTTCCCCGAAGGTCAGGAGATGTTCGTCTACGAGGCCGCCCTGGCCTACGCATCCGAGTCACGCCCGCTGATCGTGATCGGCGGCAAGGAATACGGCAGCGGGTCGTCACGGGACTGGGCCGCCAAGGGGGTTCAACTCCTGGGGGTGAAGGCGGTCATCGCCGAATCCTTCGAGCGCATCCACCGCAGCAATCTCGTCGGCATGGGCGTGCTGCCGCTCGTTTTCAAAGACGGCCAGAACTGCCAGAGCCTCGGCGTGGACGGCTCGGAGCTGTTCACGATCACCGGCATCGAAAACATCACGCTGCGTCAGACGCTGCAGGTGAAAGCCGTGAAGGCGGACGGCCGGGAGATCCGCTTTGCGGTTACCGCGCGGCTGGACACCGATATCGACATCGATTACTACACCCACGGCGGTATCATGCCGTACGTCCTGCGCAAGATCGCAGCCGCAAAATAAACTGCCCCGCGGTTATCCGCGGGGCAGTTTATTTTTACTTCCATGAGCGACGGCCTTGAACGCCTGATCGTTTTCACCCGCTACCCGGAACCGGGGACCACCAAGACCCGGCTCATTCCGGTCCTGGGCCCCGAGGGGGCGGCGGAGCTGCAGCGGCGCATGACGCTCCAGGCAGCGCAGGCGGCGGAACAGGCTCGAAGAGACCGACCGCTCACGGTCGAGATCCGCTACGAGGGCGGAAGTGCGACCCGCATGCAGGCGTGGCTGGGTGCAGGATTTTCCTACCGCCCCCAGGGGGACGGCGACATCGGCCGGCGGATGGCCCAGGGACTCGCCCAGGCATTCGAAGAGGGATGCCGGCGGGCGGTCATCATCGGCTCGGACATCCCCGGGATCAGCTCCGCGCTGATCGCCGAGGCCTTCGACCGCCTGTGCCGCCATGACCTGGTGTTCGGCCCGGCGGCGGACGGGGGCTACTATCTGATCGGCGGCAACGCCGCCTGCTTCCGGCACGGGGCGCCCTACCTCGGTGCCGGCATCGGCTGGGGGACGGCCGGGGTGCTGGACCAGACCCTGGACATCCTGCGGGCGATGGGCCTGAGCCATGCGCTGCTTGCCCCCCTCACGGATGTCGACCGGCCGGCTGATCTCGCGGAGGGTATGCAAGCGCTGTCCCGGGGGCCGGGGCGGCCCGCCCTGTCGGTCATCATCCCGGCTCTGAACGAAGCCGGCCAGATCGCCCGCACCGTTTCGGCCCTCTCGAAAACAACTGCGGCGGAGCTCATCGTGGTCGACGGCGGCAGCAGGGACGCGACGGCTGCCATCGCCGCCGCGGCGGGCGCCCGCGTCCTGAGGTCGCAGCCTCCCCGGGCCGTCCAGATGAATGCCGGTGCGGCCGCCGCCTGCGGCGACATCCTGATCTTTCTGCACGCCGACACGCGGCTGCCGGATGACGTCGCGCACCAGGTCACATCCACGCTCGCAGCGCCCGGGGTTTGCGCCGGGGCCTTCCATCTTCACATCGATGCGACGGCACCCGGCCTGAGGCTGATTGAACGAGCGGCCAACTGGAGGGCACATTTTCTGCAGCTGCCCTACGGGGATCAGACGCTTTTCATGCCGATGGGGACCTTCTGGGAGCTCGCGGGCTTCCGCCCGCTCGCCATCATGGAAGACTTCGAGATGGTCCGCCGTCTCAAACGCCGGGGCCGGGTCGCTCTCGCGCCCGGCTGTGCCGCGACCTCCGCCCGCCGCTGGCAGCAGCAGGGCGTTCTGAAAACCTGGATCCTGAACCAGTGGCTGATCGCCGCCTACCATCTGGGTGTTCCCACCGACCGCCTGGCGCGCTGGTACCGGATTAAAAAATAACAGAAGCGGTTTTAACAGGGTGTTTAAAAACAAGCATCAGGCCGTCAGCCAAGGCAGATATAAGCGTGAGGCAAGAGGTTTGAGGCTCGAAGCTCAAAAAAACCAGGCACCGTCAGCCATGCTTCCAGTTTCGAGCTTCCTGCTTCCAGCCGATTGCAGGTGAGCATTTACAAGAGTCACGCAACGCCGGATCACGGCCTCAGGCGCGGTTTTTCAACACCTTGCTAAAGTTTTTCCAGGATCCGCCGATATACCTACCGGCTCTAACCCGGCCGAGCGCTAAGAAATGGTTTCATACCCCCGCATGATTTTGATTGCAAACCCACTACTTGTTGTTATGTTGGTACCTGGCATGCAACACGCATCGAGGAATGAGCCTGCTGATGAAGATGAATGACGCCCATCGGATAGCGTTCGAACGGCCCGACGTGGAAGAACTGACGCGGCACGGCGCGGTCGTGGACATGCATTTTCACAGCGACCTCTCCGACGGGCACGACTCCATCGCCGCCATCGCCCGCCGGGCCGCGGAACTGGGCATCGGGATCGCCGTGACCGACCATAACTCAATCCATGGCGCGGTTGAAATCGACCGGTTCAAGGAGGTGTTCAGCATCCCCGGCATCGAGCTGACATCCTATGAAGGCACTCACCTGCTCGTTTACTTTTACGACATCCGGAGTCTGCTGAAGTTCTACAGCGGCGACGTCCAGCCGTTCATGGGGGCCGAGATCATGTCCTCGCTCGCGTTGGAGATGGAAGAGATCATCAGACGGGCCCGTCAATTCGAGACACTGATCATTTTTCCCCACCCCTACTGCGGGACCTACACCGGTATCCACAATCCTTACTTCGCCGGCGAGCGGTTCGAGCGCATCCTCGGCCTGGCGGACGGGGTGGAGGTCATCAACTCGGAAAACCTCAACAAGTGGAACCTGAAGAGCGCTCTCCTGGGCTTCAACCTGAACCAAAGCATCACGGGCGGCAGCGACGGCCATCGCCTAGTGCAGATGGGGCGGGTGGTCACGGCCGCTGGCTGCGCCTGGAAGCGCCGGTCCTTTCTGGATGCCGTCCGGCGCCGCAAGGTCCGGGTCATCGGCAAGGAGATCGACATCCTTCGCAAGATGACCTCAAGTGGGGCCAAGCTGCGCTCGAGCATGCGGCACTACCCGGACCTGGTCCAGAAAAATCTGCGTTACCTCAACACTACCTCGCGGCAGATCACGGAAAACGTCAAGCGCAACCTGAACGAACGCATCCAGGAACACCGCCGCAAGAATGGACGCGTTTAGCCGGGTGTTTCAAAACTGCGCCTCGCGCCGTGATCCGGCGTTGTAGGGCTTTTGTAAATGCTCACATGGAATCGGCTGGAAGCTCGAAGCTGGAAGCCAGACTGACCGGGTCTGAATTTGTTTTGAGCCTCAAGCCTCCTGCCTCAAGCCAATATTCGTTTTGGCTGACGGCCTGATGCTTGTTTTTCAACACCCTGATAGGCAGGCCGCCCCACCTTTTCCCCATCAGACCATTTGCCCCGAGCGCTGGAATTCATCCAGGCTAACCACCCGATCCGTTATTACGACCCGGGCCGCGGGCTGACGGTCTTGCAGACGCCCCGGGAGGCATGCTATGAGATTAAATAGGGAAAGGATCGAGAAAATGACGGCCGGCCACATCATGGCATGCCACGACTGCGATCTGCTGCACCGGCTGCCCGCGGTTGCCGACGGCATGCGGGCCAGCTGCTGCCGCTGCGGGGCCGCGCTCGCGCGGCCGAAGCGCAACGGCCTGGAGCGAGCCCTGGCTCTGGCTCTCACCGGGCTGGTCCTGCTATTGCTGGCCAACAGCTTCCCGTTTCTCGGCTTCAAGATCCAGGGCCAGGTCCGGGAAACGCTGCTGTTGACCGGGATCCAGGAGTTGTACCTGCAGGACATGCGCTTGGTGGCGATTCTGGTGTTGATCACGACCGTTCTCGCCCCACTCGCGCAACTGTTGGCGCTGATTTACATCCTGCTGCCCTTGAAGCTCAACCACCGGGCGCCCGGAATGTTCCAGGTCTTCCGCTGGCTGCGCACGATCGAGCCCTGGAGCATGATGGAGGTGTTCATGCTGGGGATCCTCGTCTCGGTCGTCAAACTGGCCAAGATGGCGCATATCATCCCGGGCATTGCCTCCTTCTGCTTCATGGCGCTCATTTTCGTTCTGGCGGCCTGCATGGCATCTCTGGACCCGCACGTGATCTGGGAGCAATGGGAGGAAAACCAATGAGCCCCGCCGCCCGGACGGCCCAGACCGCATCCCTGGTGAGCTGCACGGTGTGCCATCTCCTCATGCGCCGGCGACCTGAAGCGTCCGGACCGGCCGGAGAATGCCCGCGCTGCGGGGCCGCCCTGCATTCACGCAAGCCCAACAGCATCGCCCGCACCTGGGCGCTGGTGATCGCGGCCTTCGTCCTCTATGTCCCCGCCAACGTGCTGCCCATTACCAAAGTGACCTCTCTGGGCATGACCCAGTCGGACACCATCATGAGCGGCGTCATCTACTTTATCCAGACCGGCATGTGGCCGATCGCGCTTGTCATTTTCATCGCCAGTATTTTCGTCCCCGTGCTGAAGCTTTTCATGCTGCTTTTCCTCGTGATTTCCGTCCAGCGCCGCTCAACCTGGCGGCCGAAAGACCGCACCCGCCTCTACCGCATCACCGAGGCGGTCGGCCGCTGGTCGATGACCGACATCTTCGTGGTGACCATCCTGGTGGCCCTGGTGCACTTAGGCGCGCTGGCGAACATCGAAGCCCAGTCGGGTGCCGTGTTCTTCGCCGCCGTGGTGGTCATTACCATGCTGGCCGCCATGAGCTTCGACCCCCGTTTAATCTGGGACGTAAAGGAGCCCCAAGATGAATGCGAATACCCCGCGTGAACCCGATGCCTCCGAACTGCCCGAGCCCGTCGTCCGCTCCGGGAAACGCCAGGTCTCCATCGTGTGGCTCGTCCCGGTGGTGGCGATTCTGATCGGCGGATGGCTGATCTACAAGGCCATTTCTGAAAAAGGCCCGGAGGTCACGATCACCTTCAATACCGCCGAAGGGCTCGAGGCCGGCAAGACCAAAATCAAGTGCAAGGACGTGGAGATTGGGCTGGTTGAGGAGATCTCCCTCAGCAATGATCTGACCCAGGTGATCGTGAAAGCCCAACTCGTCAGAGAAGCCGATTCGTTTCTTTCCGAAAACTCGCGCTTCTGGGTCGTCCGCGCCCGGGTGAGTGCCAGTTCGGTGACGGGCCTGGGCACGGTCTTCTCCGGCGCCTACATCGACATCGATCCCGGAGCTCCCGGCAAACCGGCCCGTCACTTTGCGGGGCTGGAGGACCCTCCCATCGTGAAGACTTGGGAAA
>JBFYWS010000176.1:0-16535 GCA_041310935.1 Desulfobacteraceae bacterium
GGCTGCACCGGGCGTGGGACTCGCGCTGCTTCGACTACGGCAAGATCCAGGTCCTGCACTTCCTGCTCTCCAACTGCCGCTTCTGGCTCGACGAATACCGGGTCGACGGCTTCCGCTTCGATGGGGTGACGAGCATGCTCTATCTCGACCACGGGCTCGAGCGGAGCTTTGTCTCATACGATGATTATTTCAACCCGAACGTGGACGAGGATGCGCTCACCTATCTCGCGCTCGCCAACCGCCTGATCCACGCCGTGCGGCCGGATGCCCTCACCGTGGCCGAGGATGTGAGCGGCATGCCGGGGCTTGCCGCGCCGACAAAGGACGGCGGCTGCGGTTTCGACTGCCGCTTCGCCATGGGGGTGCCGGATTACTGGATCAAGCTCATCAAGGAGGTGCCGGACGAGCACTGGCCCATGGGCCGCCTGTGGCACGAACTCACCAACCGCCGCCGGGACGAAAAGACCATCAGCTACGCCGAGTCCCACGACCAGGCCCTGGTGGGCGACCAGTCCATCATCTTCCGCCTGATCGGCGGCGACATGTACACGCACATGCGGATCACGGACGAGAACCTGCGCGTCGATCGCGGCCTGGCGCTGCACAAGCTGATCCGGCTGATCACGCTCGCCACCGGCGGAAACGGGTACCTCAATTTCATGGGCAACGAGTTCGGCCACCCGGAGTGGATCGACTTCCCGCGCGCGGGCAACAACTGGTCATGCAAATACGCGCGGCGGCAGTGGCACCTGGTGGACGATGCGAGCTTGCGATACCAATTTCTCGCGCGCTTCGACCGCGACATGATCGCGCTCGCCCGGACGTTTCCGATCTTCAAAAGCGGGGAGCCGCGGCTCCTGCACGAGCACGGAGAGCGCCTGGTGATCGCCTTCGAACGGGCGGGGCTGATCTTTGCCTTCAACTTCCACCCCACGGCTTCCCATTTCGGCTACCGCATCGCGGCCCCGCCGGGAACGTACCGTGCGCTTCTGGACAGCGACTCGCCGCATTGCGGCGGCCACGGCCGGCTCGTGCCCGGTGAGGAGCACGTCAGCCTGCTTGAGGAACTGAACGGCGATACCCGCACCGTCCTCAGTCTCTATCTTCCCACCCGCACGGCCGTGGTGCTGGAAAAGCTGAGGTGACGTCACCGGCGGTGCCGCCGTCAAAGACCGCTATGGATGAACTGCAGAAAAAAATCCGCGATCTCGAAACCGCACACCGGGCAGCCCGCAGCGCCGCGAAAAAGGCCGCAGCCCTAGCCGAGGGACTGCGCGGCATCATCGAACGCACGGCCGTTGCCGTCCTGGTGATCCAAGAAAGCGGCGTTCCATTCGCCAACCCCAACGCGGCAACACTTTTCGGCTACGCTGAGGATGAACTCAAGTCCCACTCCTTCGACCAGATCGTCCACCCGGAGGATCTGCAGCTGGTGATGGAGCGCTCCGCGGAATGCCTGAACAACACCGGCCGGGAGGCGCGCTGCACCTTCAAGCTCCTGGCCAACAGCGGGGAGCCGCGCTGGGTCGAGATGCGCTCAGAAGCCTTCGCCTGGCAAGACCGGCCCGCCATCTTGTGTTTTCTGAAGGATATGACCTCCCAGCGGCTCGTCGAAGAAAACTACCGCCGGGTCATGAATGCCACCTCTGAGGGATTCGTACTGCTCGACCGGAATCAGAACATCACCGAGGTCAACCCGGCCCTGGTGGCGCTGACCGGTCTCGAACCGCAGGAGTTGGTCGGAACGCGGATCGATCACTTGTATGACCACGGCCAGGTCGAGTTTTATTCCGCCAGCCGCGACCATTTGAGCTTCGAGACCGTTTTAACCGCCCGCAACGAGCGCCCGATATCCATGCTTTTCAACCGCAATACCCTGCGGGACGAATCCGGCGAGGCCCTTGGCTACATGGTCTTTCTTACCGACCTGACCGAACTCAAGGCCACCCAGGAGGAGCTGCGCCGCGCGGACCTGCGCTACCACAACATGTACCGCAACGCGGTCCAGGGCATGTTTCAAAGCCGGCTCTCGGGCGAGCTCATCCGGGTCAACCCGGCCTATGCGCGGTTTTTAGGCTATGCGTCCGTGGATGAGATGCTGCGCCTCAGGGCCGGTGCGGGCGAGCTTTATTTCGACCCCGCCGAACGGCAGCGCATGCTCAAGGCCCTCAAGCGCAAGGGGTTCCTGGCCAACTTTGAAGTGACGCTCAAGCGCAAGGACGGCAAACCCGTCTGGGTGCTGGCCAACTACCGCTTGAACCGGGACGAGGCCGGCGAGCCCCTCATCGAGGGGATCATGGTGGACAACACCAAGCAGAAGCGGCTGGAGGAGGAGCTGCGCCGCGAGCACCGTAAACTGCGCAAACTCTCCCTGCTCGACAACCTCACGGGTCTTTTCAACACCCGCTACCTCTACCAGGCGCTCGATGAACTCATATCCGCCAGCCGGGACTCCGCAACGCCGTTCTCGCTGATCTTCATGGACATGGACAACTTCAAGAGCGTAGTCGACGCCCATGGCCACCTGAACGGCAGCCAGGCCCTGCGGGAGGTCGCCCGCACCATCAAATCCGTGCTCAAGAAACCCAGCTTCGGGGTCGCTTACGGCGGCGATGAGTTTGTGCTGGTACTGCCCGGTCTCGACAAGGCCCAGGCCACGGCTCAGGCCGAGTCCATCCGTCAAAAAATGCGGCGCACGACGTACTTGGAGGAATTCGGCCTGGCGGTAACGCTCCAGGCAAGCTTCGGGCTGGCCACCTTCCCGGAGGACGCGTTGGACCGCACCGGGCTGTTGGCGCTGGCCGACAAGGCCATGTTCCGGGTCAAGCAGACCGGCAAGGGGTTGGTGGGAACCGCCTCTTGATCGCCCATGCAACCTCCCGAATGCAATCAGGACATGGCGTTTGCCCCATCCGCCGGTTCACCCCCCAGGTACAAGCGCTGAACGTCGTCGCTGTGGAGCAGCTGGCTGCCGGTGCCTGTCAGACGGTTGCGCCCAAGCTCCAGAACATAGCCGCGGTGGGATATGGACAGGGCCTTCCGGGCGTTCTGCTCCACCAGCAGAATCGACACTCCCAACCGGGTCAGGCCGACGATTTCATCAAAGATGAGATTCACGAGCAGCGGCGCAAGGCCTAAGGAGGGCTCGTCCAGAACCACCAGCCGGGGGCGCAGAATCCGGGTGCGGCTCAGGGCCAGAAGCTGCCGTTCGCCGCCTGAAAGGTCGCGGGCGTAGTGCTCTTTTTTGCGGCCGATGATCGGATAGTGGTCCAGGGTTTCGCTGATGGCCCGCTGCCTGGCCTGTTTGCCACCTATCAACAATCCGGCGATTTCCAGGTTTTCCCGAACCGTCAGGTTTGGAAAGATGTTCATCCCCTGGGGAATGAACATCAGCCCTCGCCGGCCTCGCTCCGCAATCGCAAGCCGGGTGATGTCCTCACCGGCGTATCGGACCCGGCCGGCAGAAGGCGTCAACTGGCCCGCGATCGTCCGCAGTACGGTGGATTTCCCGGCCCCGTTGGGGCCGATGATGCAGACGATTTCACCGGTTTCAACCCCAAGGGAAATCTCCTCCAGGATCGGCGCGTGGCCATATCCGGCGGTTATCCGGTCCACCTCAAGCAGCATGGTCTTCCCGCCCCAGATACGCTTCGATGACCCGCGGCTCTTCCCGGGCCTGTTTCGGTGTTCCGGAGAAAATAAGCTCTCCCGAATCCATGACGAACACATGCTGGCAAAGTTTCGCCACCAGCGGCATGTTGTGCTCGATGAGAAATATTTGAATGCCCTGTTCGCACAACCGGTGGATGACGTCCACCAATCGCCGGATCAAGGTGGGATTTATGCCCGCGGTGGGCTCGTCCAGCAGGATCAGCCGGGGGCCGGCCATGAGAATACGCCCCAGCTCCATGAGTTTTTGCTGGCCATAGCTGAGGCGGCCGGCCAGTTCATCGGCCAGCGGCAGCAGGTCCAGCAGCCTCAGAATGCCGCGGGCCTTCTCCCGCAGATCGTTTTCTTCACGGCGCACCCGTGCCGGTTTTAAAAAGAGCGCCCAGATGAGTTCGCCGGTTTGTCCGGGGGCCGCTGCGATCAGATTGTCGAGAACGGTCATGAACGGCAGGGGCCGGGTGTGCTGAAAGCTTCGAATCAGACCCAGGCGGCTGATCGCATGGGGGGACAGTCGGCCGATGGAATGTCGGCCGAAGAAAATGGCCCCCTGGTCCAACCGGTAGAAGCCCGTAATGAGGTGAAACAGGGTGCTTTTGCCGCTGCCGTTCGGGCCGACCAGGCCGGTGACCCCCGTCTCTCCGATCTCCAAAGAGACGCCATGAACGGCCATTAATGCGCCGAAGGCTTTGGTAACGTTTTGAATTCGAAGCATTCAGGTGTTCTTTCGGCGATGTTCCGGAATCAGGCCGTTTGGCATCTTCATTATGATCACCACTAAGATGCCGCCGTAAATGATCCCCTGCAATGGCGCCACGTAGCGCGTCAGTGCCTGGGGGATCGGGAGGAACCGCACCGCTTCCCCAAAAAAAACCACGGCGATGGCACCCACCACCGGCCCCCAGTTGCTGCCGCGCCCTCCCAAAACGACACAGAGCAATACCAGCATGGTTTCGGTCAGTGTGAAATCCGCCGGGCTGATGTAGCTGATGTAATGGGCCCAAAGGGTTCCGGCCAAACCCGCCAGGACAGAGCCGGCCACAATGGCCTTGACTTTGAACAGGAGGATGTTTTTTCCGAAGGCCTGGGCCGTGTGCTCATCTTCGCGAATCACCCTCAGGGCCCGGCCGAAGGGAGCGCCGGTGAGCCGGCGAATAAAGACAAATGTGCCAACGGCCGCCAAAAACGTAAAGAGGAGGTAGGCCGGCATGCCGTCCACCCCCGGGGCGATCCACGCCGGCCGGGGGATTCCCGGCAAGCCCATGGGGCCCTTGGTCAGCCAGCGCTCGTTCAAGCATATCAATCTGAACATCTCGGCAAACACCAGGGTGGCAATCCCGAAATAATCGCCGGAGACCCGCAGGGCCGGCACGGCCAGCACGGCGCCGGCAATTCCGGCCGCCGCCAGGGCACATAGCATGGCCGCCGAAACCGGAACCCCGGCCTGGCTCAGCAGGGCTGAAACATAAGCGCCGATTCCAAAGAAGGCTACGTGTCCGAAATTGTAAAGTCCCGCGTAGCCGAGCTCAAGATTCAGAGACATGGCGAATACAGAGTAGATCAGCGCCAGAATCATAACGTGCAGAAGATAATCCATGGTGTCGGTTGGCCCTTGTCGCCGGCTCGCGTCACCGCACGCCTGTGAGAAGACCGAAAATCCCTCGCGGTCTAAAAAGCAGCAGCAGAAAAATCATCGCAAACGATACAAAATCCTTGTAACCGGGAGAAAAAAAGGCAACGCTCAGATTTTCGGCGATGCCGATGAACAGCCCGCCGAGGAGCGCTCCCCACACATTGCCGGCACCCCCCAGCAGCACCGCGGCAAACGCTTTGATCAAATTGGCACCGCCCATCATGGGTTCCAGGTTGGTGTCAAGCGCCAACAGGATGCCGCCGGATGCCGCAAACACCGAGGCGAGCGTCCACACCACCGAGCTGACCTTCGGCATGCTGACCCCCATGATGGCGGCCAATTCCAAATTGTCGGCCGTGGCGCGCAGGGACTTTCCCATCAGGCTTTTCGTCAAAAGCAGATAGAGGATCGTCAAAAAAAGCAGGGCGGAGGCAAGCATGAGCAGCTGGATCCCGGTCACGTAATAGCCGCTGAATTCAAAAGCGCGTGCCGGCGGCAAGGAAAACGTCATCAGGTCCGAGCCCCAGATGAGACGCAGGACGTTTCTCAGCATGTAGGAAAGACCGATGGAGGCAATCAAGAGCGTAATCGGGCTTCCCCGCCGCAGGGGGCGGTAAATGAGCCAGTCTTGAGACAATCCGATGCCGGCAGTTAAGACGACGGCCGGAATGACCGCCAGGTAGAGGGGCAACGACACCGGAGGGGAGGAAAACATCAACGCCAGATACGCACCCCAACTGATCAACTCCGCGTGGGCAAAGTTGATAAACCGGAAAACCCCGTAGACCAGGGTCAGGCCGACAGCAAACAGCGCATAGACCGCGCCCGCAATGACCCCGTTCAGCAGCAGCTGCAAGTAGTAGGACATGGGCGTGTCGTTATGGCTCCGGTAAATGAATTACCCTGCAGATGGCTGCGGTAATTCATTTGAAGTCTTGAATCTCCTGCTGCTTAACCGTCCAGCGGCCGTAGACGGCGCCCACATCACCATTCTCATCAAACGTCTTGTCTCCGGTGACGCCCATGTAACCTTTGCCGGCGTCGATCATGGCCTGGCGCAGATCATCAGGGTCCATGGATTTGGCCATTCCGAGCGCCTTCGCCGTCAGTTTGACCATGTCATAATTGTATTCCCCGAAAACAGGGATCTTCTTGTCCGGATATTTTTTATCCCAGGCGGCTTTGAAGGCTTTGTAGTGCGGAGTTTCCTGCGAGAAGGTGGGGTAGGTGCCGATGACCCCCTCCGCCGCCTCCCCGGCCAGTTCCACCAGTTTGGGGGACTTGGAAGCCGACCCCATGAGCCACTGAACCTTCACTCCGTTCTCATAGGCCTGCTTTAATACGGTTGCGCCCTCCTTGATGTACGTCAGGTTGACGACCGCTTTGGGGTTGCTTTTGCGGATTCGCAGCACTTCACTGCGATAATCGGTTTTGCCTTCATCATGGGCGAACTCATCCAAGATTTTGCCGCCGGCTGCCGTGAATTTCTTTTTGAAGATTTCAGCCAATCCGACACCCCAGTCGTTGTTGATATAGGTCAGAACGACCTGGTCGTATTTCAGAGATTGGGTCAACTCGGCGACCCCGATGCCCTGCAGCGCATCCGATGGAAACACCCTGAAAACAAAGGACCCGCATTTGGAGATTTCCGCTGCGGCAGACTCCGCTGCGATCAGAACGGTCTTGTTTTGCTGCGCAATGGGGCACACCGCCAGGAAATTGGAGCTGGCGGCGGGGCCGAATATGAGGGGCAGTTTGTCGACGGTGATGAGCTTCTGAATGGCCGAGACCGCCCCGGCCGCGGTGGAGTTGTTGTCTTCAAAGACGATCTGCATGGGGCGGCCCTTGATGCCGCCTCCGGCATTGACTTCTTCCAGGGCCAGCAGCATCGCCTGCTGGAAGCCTTCTCCATACACCGAAAGCTTTCCGCTCAGCGGAGTGTTGGATCCGACCTTGACTTCCGCTGCCGACAGCGGGCCCGTGCACAGCAAGAAAACACCCATCATGATCCCTAAGCTCTTTTTCACGGCGCGACCTCCTTTGGGTTGAACGCTTATGCCAACGGCCTCTTCCGGCGCAGGAGTTTACGGAAATCGCCTGACCCTGTCAACCCGGTTGTCCTTCGACGTGTTCCAGATGGGCTTTCCGGCAGGATCGAGCAGCCCGCCACGGTCGGACCGTCCCGGGCGCGGACGGCAATACCCGATATGGATATAATTGCGACGCTTTTTTCTTACGAGTTTTTATAATGGCGGTAATACTTCATGACACGATCGATGTACTCTTCGGTTTCCTGATAGGGGGGGATGCCGTTGTAGCGGTCGACCGCGCCGGGGCCGGCGTTGTAGGCGGCCAGCGAGAGGGCGAGCTTGCCGCTGAAGCGGTCCATCATTTCGCGCAGGTAGCGGGCGCCGGCGTTGATGCTCTGCTGCGGGTCGTAGGGGTTGCTGACGTTGAGCATGGGGTAATTCTGGGGCATGATCTGCATGAGGCCCTTGGCGCCCTTCTTGGAGACCGCGTTGGGGTCGAAATCGGACTCGGCCTTGATGACGGCTTTGAGCAGGGGGGCTTCGAGGTTGAAGCGGCCCGCCGCATCGGCAATGATGGGGTCGTATTTATTGTGGTCGAGGTTGGATATGAACCGCAGCCGCTCCCGCATATAGAGCTTGTACTTGGAGGAGGTCGGGGCGTTGGTGAAGTGCATGACCCCGTTTTCGTCGATATAGCGGTAGATATCCGCCAGCACGACCGACGACGTCAGAAGCAGCATCGCTGCGGCCAGAAGCGCTCGTTTCATTCGGTAGGTGGCTGGGTTCCGTTGCATAGCGACAAGCTAACCGACGTGGAAAAATCGAGTGAACCGACTCGACCCATTCTACACCCTGAGGGGCTTCCGGTTCAAGCTGTTTTTTGTATTTGAGTGTGATTATAGAATGATATAAACAATATCGGCCATCGACGGGAAAACTTTAACAGATTCAGGAGGCTCGAAGCTCCAAGAAATTATTGCGTTTCATTCACTTGCCCCCCAGACCCCTTGGCCCCTCGAACCCTTCTTTAAAACAGCTGCAGCTGGTCGTCTTTTTTCTTCTTCCGCACCGCCCGGGGCGTTTCGTCTTTGCGCAGGCACTCCTCGATGTCCCGCACAAAGGGCGATACCGCGCGGGCCTCGGCTTTTCCGAAAACCCGGCGCCGTTTGGCGCAGCTGAGATAGAGCCGCTGCCGGGCGCGGGTCATGGCCACGTAAAACAGGCGCCGCTCCTCTTCCACGTCGCTGCACGCGTCGGCCGCCCGCCGATACGGAATCAGGCCATCCTCGCAGCCGACAATGAAGACGACCGGAAACTCGAGCCCCTTGGCTGCGTGCATGCTCATCAGCGCCACCTTCTGCGCGCGCGGGTGAAAGGCGTCGGTATCGGTGTGCAGGGCGATCGCGGCCAGAAAGCCGACCGTGTCCGTGCCGGAGGCCGCGGGCATGCCGGCCAGGCGGTCCAACGCGGCGGTCGAATCCTCGGTTTCAAAAAAGGATGCAAGGCCGGGCTGCCTGGAAAGGTAGGCGAGCTTGCCCCTTGCATCCATGGGGGCTGTCGCATCCGCCAAGCCGAAAACCGAACTGGCGAACTCCGTCAGCTTGAGCTGCTGGGTGCGGCTGAGGCCGGGGACCGGAAAACGCACCGCTGCGGCCAAGCCATCTTTCAACGGCAGTCGGTTCTTGAAACACCAGGCCTTGAACGTCGCGATGATTTTACGATTGACAGCCGGTACGACGATGGGGGCCGCCCGGTCCACATCGGCGTAGCCCCCCACCCCGGCCACAATCTTGAGCAGAGACACCAGTTCGGCCATCCCTGCCTGTTTGAGCGTTTGCGTGCGGCTCACCATCTGAAACGGGATGCCGGCCTTTCCAAAAACGTCGGCCATCAACCGCAGTTGCGCGTGGGTCCGCGCCAGAACGGCAAAATCCGTGTAGCTCAGCGCATGCGCCAGGTTGGCGTCCCGAACCCTGCCGGTGTCCAGCGCGTGGAAGCCCGTGCCGCCCACCAGGCCGTCGATGATGCGGGCGATCGCTTCCGCCTCGTGATGCTCGTTCGACAGCTCGAGCATGCTGATGGTCTTGACGCCGTCGATGCCTGAATAGGTGCGCGCACGCTCGGCGCCATCGCGGCGGATGACCTGGAAGGAAGCGCTCACGATAGCGTCCGTCGAGCGGTAGTTGCGACTCAGCACGCTCAGCCCGGCATCGGGGTAATCGGCGCCAAAGTTGCGGAAGTAGGCCGGGTCCGAGCCGCGGAATCCATAAATGGACTGATCCGGGTCGCCGATGACGCAGAGGTTTCGTTCAGGCGCCTCAGGCGGCACGAGCGCCCGGATGATGCGGTACTGGCCGTTGTTCACGTCCTGGTATTCGTCCACGAACACGTGGCGGAAGCGCTCGCGACAGGCTGTTTGGAAAGCGGCGTCCCTCTCCAGGCGCCTGACCGTCTGCAAGATGAGATCCTCGTAATCCAGCAGGCGCTGACTCTCCATCAGTTGCTGGTAGGCGCGATAGACGGCGCCGACACTGTGGATGGCGGGGTCAGCGGCGTCAGCGGCCACAAGATCGGCGGGGGACAGTATATTCTGCTTGGCACGCATGATCCGGTCCTGGATGGCCTGGGGCTTCAGGCCGATTGGGCCCGTGTCCGCCTCGACCATCGCAACCGCCTCTAACATCAGCGCCGCCTGCTCCTCCTCGTCAATCACGGCCGGCGGTGCGTCCGGACTCAGCTCGCGCAGCAGGCTGAGACACAGCCCATGGAACGTGTCGATGAACGGAAGGGTGGTGGCATCTCCCAGGATCGCGGAGAGCCGCACGCGCATCTCCGCAGCTGCCTTGCGGGTGAAAGTGACCGCCAGGATGCTCCCGGCCGGAACACCTGTCTCCATAATCAGGCAGGCGATGCGCCGGGTCAGGGTGTGGGTCTTGCCTGTGCCGGGGCCGGCCGTGATCAGAAGCGGGCCGCCTTTGTGTTCCACCACTCGGAGTTGCTCGGCATTGAGGTCCTTGAAATTACAATGGGCAGACGGCTTGCCCGGCAAAGGCGCATTGGCGACCGCGGCTGCAAAGAGGAATTCTTTTGGGAGCCCCGGAGTCTCTTTCGAAACGGCGCAAACCGCGGCAGCGTCCGGAACCGCAAAAAGAGATCTCTGGCCCAGGAGGTGTTTGCGTTCATGGGCGCTGAAGATCTTGATCCGGCCATACTCGCCGTCGAACCCCGGGCTGATGTCCATCCTGTTTTCGCGCATGCGGCGGATCGCCTCGGGGAGAAGTGGGATTCCGGCCTGCTCAATGCGGTCCGGTTCCAGGTGCTGAAGAATACCGAGTTCCGGCCCAAGGGCGGCCACGGCCGACTGGTAGGCCTGGCTGACCTTGCCGCTCTTCGGGCCAACCTGCAGGACCTCGGCCAGGATCTCCGTAAGTGGAACCAGGTTGAAATAAGGATGAGTGGTGGCGGGTTTGGTGCCGGCTGGTCGGTCCGCGAGCTCCTCCACCCGGTAAAGAACGCCGATGGTGAGTGGTTTTCCACAGACGGGGCATTTCCCGTCGCGGGCCATGGTTTCCCGTGGCGCAAGGCACACCCCACAACTGCGGTGGCCGTCCAGGTGGTATTTGCCCTCCTCCGGGTAAAATTCGATCGTGCCCTTGAAATGCTGAGCATCGCTTTCTTTAAGGGCGTCGCGCATGGCAAAATAAGAAAGCTCGGTTTCGAAAAGAGTGGCTTCGCGGCCAAGGTTGGCCGGTGAGTGGGCGTCGGAGTTGGACACCAGGGTCACCCCATCCAGGCTGGAGACCCGCCAGTTCATGGCCGGGTCGGAGGAGAGGCCGGTTTCGGCCGCGAATACGTGCGGTGTCAGATCGCCGAAACATTCCGCGATGGAATCAAAGCCGGATTTCGACCCCAGCATGGAAAACCACGGCGTCCAGATGTGCGCTGGAATGAGAAAGGCGTCGGCTGAGGTTTCGAGCACGATCTCTAAAAGATCCCGGGCGTCTAAGCCGAGAATCGGCCTTCCGTCGGAGTGGATATTGCCGATGGCCGCGAGTTTGCGGTTGAGTCTGCGCGCCGTATCTAAATCCGGGACGAGGACGAGGTTGTGATTCTTGCGGGTCTTACCATCTTTTTTGTAGATGTTACTGATCTCGGTTGCCAGGACGAAACACATATCAGCCCGACAGGCTGGGGGCACCCTGGCGCCGCACAATGTCGTGAACTCTTGTTTTAGTTTTAACAGCCCCGGCCTTGCCGGTTCTAATTTGGCTTCGATTTCCGCAAACCAGGCGGGGTGGCTGAAATCGCCGGTTGCGACCACATTGACCCCCTTGGTCTGCGCCGCGACCCAGAGATTTTCAAGATCGAGATTCTTGGCGGTTGCCCGGGAAAATTTAGAGTGAATATGAAAGTCGGCGGTGATTTTCATTTTGTCGGCGCTGGGGAAATAGGGAAAAAATAGCTTGTAAAAAGTTACTAAATCCGTTATATATTTATGTAAAATTTTTAAACCACCATATCTGGTGGTTTGGTTAGGAATTTATCTATGGGCATCCTGTCATCGGCCGTTTCAATCACCCGCTACCGGGTGGAAGGCAAAATCGAAGGCCCGGTGATCGATATCGTTTCAAAGGGGCTTAAGAAAAACGCGATTCCAGAGATTGACGAAGAAGCGGAGTCAAAGGCCGCCGGTTGGACGTCGTTTGAAAACCCTTTTCACCCGAACTTCGACGGATCATCGTTCGTTTTCGGCAATCTATTTGTGTTTGCATTACGGATCGACCGCAAATCGATTCCGGCAAAACTATTAAAGAAGCACCTGACACTTGAGACATCCAAGCGTCTGGCCAAGACAGGCCGTAGATTTTTATCCAAGGATGAAAAACAGGCTCTGAAAGACAAAGTCATTAATGACCTGGCAATAAGGATCCCCTCCACGCCCACTGTTTACGATTTGATCTGGAACCACGAGGCGTCGTCGCTGTGGTTCTATTCCAACCTGCGCTCCGCCAATGAGGAAATCGAAACCCTTTTCCGGCGTTCGTTCAACATGGGGTTGCTGCGCCTGTTCCCATACACTGCAGCAGATACCAGGGCCGGTTTGTCCGACTCGGAGCGGGACGTTCTTGTTGGACTTTCTCCTACACACTTTTCAGATTAATTACCAACACAAATTACAGGCACGCGCATGCTTGATCTGGTCGTTGCTTATAATAGGTATCGCTTCCTGGGTGACGAATTTCTGACGTGGTTGTGGTACACGATCGAAAACGACCCGAGCGTTTTGAAGTCGGCGGACCCGGACTGTCAGTCGCTTGAAGTCGGAAACCGCATTGTCTTTGAAAACCGCAAGACCAAGTCGGTCGAACGCATCACGATCAAGGGGGACGAGGCAGGTCTTGAAGAGGGCCGTCTCGCCTTGCGCAAGGGAGCTCTGGTTTCAGAAATCGCTCTGATTTTTAAAACCGGCGAATATAATTGGCAGTTCAGCGTCAAGGGTGAAAGCCTTAATGTGAGCAACCTCAAGACGCCGGGACCCTCACTGCCGCAGAGTCCTGAACAAATGGATGATTTTATTCTGGAAAAAACGGGACAGGTGGATAAAATACTTCAATTCCTTGAAAAAATTTTTAGTTCGTTCATTCGAAGCCGGGTATCCTCAAAATGGACGAGTAAGATCGTCCCTTCAATCAAAAAATGGATCGTCTCGATTGAGGCTCCATAATTTGTTTATATGTTACGCGTTATCAACACAACGTTTAAACGTGATTATAATATTGTCTTTCTGACTCAATCACGTGACACTTTTTAGTATGTTTGTATATCTTATTTTTTAATGATTATAAAAGCTTAAAATTTTATCAGCATATTGACAGTCATTTATCTCTCTCTTTTATTATTTTAACACTAAAAATAGAGGGGAACATCATGAGGGCGACCGTTCAGAAAGCGGACATCCTGCCGGTGTTGTCCAGGGTTCAGGGAATAACCGGGCGCAAGACCAATCTGGCAATCACCACCAACGTTCTTATACGAACAAAGGATAATGGTATTTCCATTTCTGCGACGGATTTGGAAACGGGTTTTGAAGGCCATTATCCTGCCGTTGTCGATTCGCCGGGGGCCATTACCATTAATGCGAGAAAATTATTTGAAATCGTCAGGGATTTTCCGAGCGAAGATATCATCCTAAACGAAATTGAGAATCACTGGATCGAAATTGGCAGCGCGACGGTTGAATATCACATCGTTGGTTTGAATCCCGAAGATTTTCCGGTAATTCCGCTGATAGACCAAGCTGAATTCGTCGATATCGAATCGTCAGCTCTGGCCAGTATGATTTCGAAATCTGTAATCATCAGCGCCGCTGGGGATGAAAGAAGGACCCATATCATCGGGGTGTATGCCGAATGGCTCGAGGAAAAAGGAAATAAAATATTTCGGATGGTTTCGACGGACGGCAGCCGTCTTTCCAAGAGTGATTTTCAATTAGACAAATCGATCAGTCTGCCGGCAGGCCCGGGTGTTCTCATCCCCAAGAAGAGTTTAGTGGAAGTTGGGAAATTTTTAGAGATGGAAGGCTCCGTACGGATTGCTTTCAAAGATAACAATTTTATCGTCAAAAAACATACCGAGACCATCATCATCCGCCTGCTCGAGGGTGAGTTTCCGAAATATGCGGAGATCATTATCAAACCGGACGTCAATAATATTGTCATAGACCGCCAGATGTTATTGATGATGCTCAAGCGCATGTCAATTATATCTTCGGATGAGTACAAAGGGGTTATTTTCAATTTTGAAGAAAACAAACTCACGGTCTCCTCCACCAACCCGGAAATAGGAGAGTCCAAGGAAGAGATACCGATTGAGTTCAATAGAAAAAAGATCACCGTGATGTTCAACCCTAAATTTTTCATTGACACCCTGAATGTGATCGATGACGAAAAAGTGGTTTTAAACATCATGAGCGAGGAAAAACCCTGCCTGATCGAGGGTGAAAAAGACAAATCGTATATCAGTGTCATCATGTTGATGCGAATCTAATTGAGAGTTTATTTTAATATGAATACCAACGAAAATTCCACCTACACTGCGGATAATATAAAAGTTTTAGAAGGCCTCGAAGCGGTGCGGCTTCGGCCGGCCATGTATATCGGCAACATCGATGTCGCGGGCCTGCACCACCTGGTTTATGAGGTGGTGGACAACAGTATCGACGAGGCCATGGCCGGGGTTTGCGACCTCATCAGCGTCATGGTTCACACCGACAACAGTGTCACCGTGACCGACAACGGCCGCGGCATCCCCGTCGGGATGCACAAAAAGGAAAACAAGCCGGCGCTTGAAGTCGTCATGACCAAGCTGCATGCCGGTGGTAAATTCGACAGCGACTCCTACAAGGTGTCCGGCGGGCTGCACGGGGTGGGTGTGTCCGTGGTGAACGCACTTTCCGTTCTGCTCGAGGTCGAGGTCTACACCGACGGCCATATCTACCATCAGACCTATTCCAGGGGACAGAAGACGAGCGAACTTACGGTCATCGGAAAGACCAACAAGCGCGGCACCAAGGTCCATTTCCTGGCGGATCCCGCAATATTCACCGTCACCGAGCTCAGCAACGACATTCTCATCCGGCGCCTGCGGGAGCTTGCCTTTTTGAACAAGGGCGTGCGCATCACTTACGAGGACGAGCGCTCGGATGTCAAAGAGGATTTTTTCTACAAAGGCGGCATCATCGCCTTCTGCGAACACCTGAACCGCCGCAACAATCCCCTGCACAAGACGATCTACATCGATGGCGAAAAGAGCGACATACAGGTCGAGGTCGCCATCCAGTACAACGACACCTACTTCGACAAAATTCTATCCTTTGCCAACAACATCAATACCACCGAGGGCGGGACACACCTGATCGGGTTCAAGTCGGCGTTGACCCGCACCATCAACCAATACGCCACCAGCAGCAACGTACCCAAGAACATGCAGGCCAAGATCAGCGGCGATGACGTGCGCGAGGGTCTGACCGCCATTATTAGCGTGCGGATCCGCCACCCGCAGTTCGAAGGGCAGACCAAGACCAAGCTCGGAAACAGTGAAGTCAAGGGGCTGGTCGAGTCCCTGGTGAACGAGAAACTGAACGAGTTTTTCGAGGAAAACCCCACCATCGCCCGCAAGATTGTGGCCAAGGGAGCGGAGGCGGCGCGTGCGCGCGATGCGGCGCGGCGGGCCCGGGACCTGGCGCGCAGCAAAGGCTCGCTTCTCGACGCCACCCTGCCCGGCAAGTTGGCTGAATGCCAGTCCGACGACCCGAACCTGAGGGAGATTTTCATCGTCGAGGGGGATTCCGCCGGAGGCTCGGCCAAGCAGGGCCGTGACCGTAAATTTCAGGCGGTGCTGCCGCTCAAAGGCAAAATCCTCAACGTCGAAAAGGCGCGCTTCGACCGGATTCTCCAGAGCGAGGAGATCAAGAACATCATCACCGTCCTCGGCACCGGGGTGGGCAAAGAAGAGTACAACATCGAAAACATCCGCTACAAGAAGGTGATCATCATGACCGACGCCGATGTGGACGGATCCCACATCCGCACACTACTGCTCACCTTCTTTTACCGCCAGATGCCGGAAATGATCAATAAAGGGTTTCTCTACATCGCCCAACCGCCGCTGCTCAAGGTCGGCAAGGGCAAGGATGAAATGTACCTTAAAGACGAGTCTGATCTGAACGACTGGGTGTTCAAAAAGGTTTGCGATTCGAAACGCGTGACATACGGCAGTGACCAAAAGGAGCTTTCCGGGCACACCCTTTATCTCTTCAGTTGTGACTTGGCCGTCTACCTCTCCCTTCTGGACACATTAAAAAAGCGCGGTATCAGCGCGGAGTTGGCCGAGATTTTGGCCGGCGCCGGGTTGGAAGAAAAGTCGTTTCTCCAGGACGAGGCCCGCGTGACCGCTTTAAAGCAGACCCTCATCCAAAAAGGGTACACGGTGGAGGGTCCGAACTTAAATGTGGAGCGCAGTATTTTTGAGATTTTCGTAACCGGACAGAGCGAGCACAAGGAAACAATCTTCGCCGGGCCCGAATCCAAGATTAATTCGACCATCAAGGTCGGCCGTGGGCTTGTCTTTTCCAGCGATTTTCAGAAATACATCGACTTAAAGAAGAAGATCGCCACATACGACTTTGCGCCCTTCACGATTCAGAC
>JBFYWS010000179.1:0-3607 GCA_041310935.1 Desulfobacteraceae bacterium
CGGCTTTCTCGGGCAGCAGCGAGCGCCCGTTGCCCGAGCACTCCAGCGTGTCGGCGGCGATCGCCCTGGGCATGCGGCGGATCTGGTCGAATGTCAGGGTCAGCGGTGTGGCGACCTCCCCCTCCACCGCCAGCCGCCAGCGTTTGAGCGAAATGCGGCGCGGCGGGATCGCGCCCTGGTTGCGGTCGAAGAACACCGTGTTGGGGGTGATCCAGGATTTTAGGGATTCGACGGGGGTTTCGGCGTTGAGGGGCCGTTCCGTCATGACGCGCATTTTTGCTTTCATGCTGGCCTCCGGGCGGGCTATTCCGAACATTTCATTAAAATTTTTCAGAATCTAAGCAAGCCAGAGATCAGTCGAAAAGTCAACTCCGATGGCTTCGCAAAAAACCCAATTTCGGCGTTGCGCTTTCCGCCTGCGGCGGACTGTCGCTGCGGCGTACTTGTAGTACGCCTCACTCCACGGAATCCGCGCGCCTTGAACTTGGGCTTCCAATGAAGTTGAACTTTTTTTCCTGTGGGAGCGGCATCTTGCCGCGATGATCGTGGCTGGAGCCTACTCCGCCGAAGTAGCTTTGGCTACGAAGGCTGGAAGCCACTCCCACAAGAACGGCACTTCATTACGGATAGGATGGCTCCGCGCGCCATAACCTGCTTTTTGCAAAGCCATCCGAAAGCCGGTGCGGGCGGGAAGGATGAAGACGCGGCAGCTCAACCCTGGGAGAATTTTAACGCCAGTTGCTTCTCGAGTGCCTTCGAAGTCGCAGTGATCGACAGCCCGCCGAGGGTGGTGCAGCGCAGCTCCATGGGCAGGCTCTTGCCGACCCGGTCCATGGCCGCGATCGTCTCGTCGAGAGGGATGACCGCGTCGTAGCCGGCGAGAGCCATGTTGGCGCAGGCGAGCGCGTTGCTCGCGGCCAGCACGTTCTTGCCGAGGCACGGCACCTCCACACGGTTGGCCACCGGGTCGCAGATCATGCCCAGGGTGTTCTGAAGCGCCATGGACGCCGCGTCCACCGCCTGCTGCGCGCTGCCGCCCGCCAGGGTGACCAGGGCGGCGGCGGCCATGCCCGAGCCGGAGCCGCACTCCGCCATGCAACCGCAGACTTCGGCCGCAAACGTGGAGCGGGCGCAGATGAGGACGCCGATCATGCCCGCTGCCAGCATGGCGTGCGCCATGTGCTCCTCGGAGAGCCCCATGCGTTCGGCCGCGCCGATGACGGCCCCCGGCAGCCCGCCGCAGGAGCCGGCCGTCGGTGCGGCCACGATTACACCCATGGCGCTTTTGACCTCCATCAGGGCGCTGACGTACAGGATCATGGTGTTCAGCATGCCGCTATCGAGCAGCCGGCCGCCGCGCAGAGCAGCCTGGAAGCCGCCGGACTGGGGGCCGAGGATGCGATTCTCAGCGTGTGTGCCCTGGATCCCCTGGGCGATGGAGCGGCGCAGGATGCGGACGATTTCGGCCATGCGGGCGAGAACCTCGCCCTCGCGGATATTGCCGCGCGCACTTTCGTAGCGGACCGCCAGCTGTCCCAGGTCGAGGTTGGCGGGCGGGTCGAACGCCAGCATTTCAGCGCAGGTGCTGAACGGCACGCGCATGGCCTTGCGTGAGAGAACCGGCAGCACCGGGCCGAGCGTCCGGATGCCGGCGACACCCGGCCGGGAGCCGATCGCGGAAAGCAGGCTCGGAGGGATGGGCGCCTGGGTTTTTACCTGGATGAGCCAATTGCCAGCCCCTGCGTGCAGGGCAATGTCGTCGGCTGCGGCGTGCTGATTCAGAAAGCCGGATATGTCCTGGGGTTGAGAATTCGCATAAATCAGGGTTTCAAAATAATCGCCCTTAAGGGACAGCGGAAACCCGTCGATGTCGATCACCTCGATCATCCCACCCCCGGTGGACAGGGCGATCAGGCCGCGCGACGCATCGGCGTTTTTCAAGGTCAAACGGTAGGTGTTGGGGTGGGGGTCGCCGAAATCGGCGATCGCGAGCTCCACCTGGATGCCGGCGGCCCGGATCGCGGCGGTCGCATCGACCAGGCGCTCGTCCTGGGCGTCCCAGCCCAGCAGTCCGCCGAAAAGGCCCATGTCGGAGCCTTGGCTTGCGTGGGTGAAGGCGAGGGACCCCTTGGCGTCGAACTCCATCCGCACATGCTCGATCCGGCCGCCCATCAACTCCCGGGCCAGGCGGCCGATGCGCACCGCGGCAGCGCAGTGCGAGCTCGACGGCCCCCGCATCACCGGGCCGATGACGTCGTTGAAGATGCTCGGGAGGTTGGGTGCCATGAGGGAAATCCTGTACGTAAGTGTACAATCTGTCACAAGGCTTTTACGCAGCGGTACAAGAGTTTTGCGTTGGCCGGCGCGCCGGGCCTTGTATCGGAAAATGGTAACTGCTGAGGTATCAGGGGTAAGGGTTCAGAGATCCACGAGGAGTGGCACCATTATCTCCGACCTCCTCCGGCATGTAAGAATCGGGCCGGCGGCCATCAGGCCCCGGCAACTGCCTCTCTCCTGAACCCCGAACCCTCGCCACCTGAGTAGTTTCAAAGCCTTCAGCCTATCTACCTGATTCGCTACCAGGTTGAATCTTTTTCCTGTGAGAGTCCGCCGCGGCGGACCGCGATGATCGTGGCTGGAGCCTACTCCGCCGAAGTAACTTTGGCTACGAAGGCCGGGAGCCACTCCCACAAGGGCGATACTTTATTGCCGACAGGATGGCGCTGTGCGCCATAAACTGCTTTCTACGAAGTCGTCAAATTTACCGTGCCGCCGGCTTTCAGCAGGCGCTCTGGGGCGTGCGGCTGATGATCTCCTCCTGGTGGTGCGGGTCCAGGTCCACGAAATAATCGCTGTAGCCGGCCACGCGCACGAGCAGGTCGCGATAGTCGTCCGGTTCGGCCTGGGCTTGCCGCAGGGTGTCGGTGTCCACCACGTTGAACTGGATATGATGGCCGTTCATCCGGAAATACGTGCGGATCAGATGCGCCAGCTTGTCCAGGTCTTGATCCGATTGCAGGACACTCGGCAGGAAGCGCATGTTGAGAAGTGTGCCCCCGGATTTGACCTGATCCATCTTGCTCAGAGAGTGGATCACTGCCGTGGGGCCGTTGCGGTCAGCACCATGGGAGGGTGAGGTGCCGTCGGACTCCGGGGTGCCGGCCAGCCGGCCGTTCGCGCTCGCCCCAAGCATCTTGCCGAAGTACACATGGCAGGTGGTCGAGAGCATGTTCAGATGGTAGACGGTTCCCTTCGTGTTCGGCCGGCCGTCAATGGCGGCGAACAGCGAGCGGTAGACGCGCTGCATGAGTTCGTCGGCGTGGGCATCATCATTGCCGAAGCAGGGGGTCCTGCTTTTCAGCGTGTGGTGCAGCACGTCCTCGCTCTTGAAATTGTCGGCCAACGCCGAAAGCAGGCGGTCCATGCCGAACGCCTTGGTTTCGAAGACGTGGGTTCGGATGGCGGAAAGGCTGTCGGTGACCGTGCCGATCCCGCAGCACTGGATGTAGTTCGTGTTGTAGCGCGGCCCGCCGTCGTAGTAGTCCCGGCCCTTGGCGATGCAGTCGCTGATGACGACGGACAGGAACGGCGCCGGCGAATGGGCGGC
>JBFYWS010000187.1:0-5429 GCA_041310935.1 Desulfobacteraceae bacterium
TTTACAGGACGATCTCTTTGACTGCCAAAATCAGGTTTTCCTCGCTGGGGATGTAGAAGCGCTCCAGGGGCGGGCTGGCAGGAACAGGAATATCCGGACCGGTCACCCGCCGGAGTGGCGCTTTTAGGCTATCAAAAGCCTCCTCCATCACTACCGCTGCCACCTCACCTGCAAATCCGCCGGTTCGAGTGGCCTCATGCAATACGACCAGGCGACCGGTCTTGCGAACAGAATCAATGAGCGTCCTTTTATCCAACGGTACAAGGGTGCGCAGATCTACTATTTCCATTTCAATGCCCTCTCGTGCAATCTGCTCGGCCGCCTTCAGAGCTACCCCCACCATTTTGGACCAGGTAACCACGGTAACATCTGCACCCTGACGTTTAATATCGGCCTGCCCGATAGGGATAAGATATTCCTCCTCTGGAACCGGGCCAGGAACAAAGTAAAGCATCATGTCCTCAATAAAAACAATGGGATTTGGATCCCGAATTGCGGATTTGAGAAGTCCTTTGGCATCGGCCGGTGTAGAGGGCATGATCACTTTTAGCCCAGGGCAGTGCGCCGCCCATGCTTCCAGGTTATGCGAATGCTGACAGCCAGCACCGAATCCAGCACCGCTTTTCATACGCACGACGAGCGGAAAAGATGATTTACCACCAGATAAGTACCGCAGCTTGGCTGCATGATTGACGATCATATCCGAAGCAAGGGTAAAAAAAGGATTGAACATAATTTCCACCACCGGTCTCAGTCCGGCCACTGCTGCCCCTACAGCTAATCCTGCGATAGCCGCCTCTGAAACCGGGGTATCCTTCACCCGTCCGGCACCAAAATCTTTCAATAAGCCCGCGGTGGGAAGCATCGGGCTGCTATGGATGCCCACCCCAATTCCCTCTCCGGCAAGGAAAACATCGGGGTCCCGCAGCATTTCTTCTCTGAGGGCCTGATTTATAGCCTGTCCCATTCCAAATGACCGCATGCTTTTGTTCCTTTCATTGGAATATTTTCGTTTAAGCGAATACATCCTCAAGGGCCTCAGGCGGCTCGGGATAAGGGCTCTCTTCAGCAAAGCTTATAGCTTCCTGCACAATGGCATCGATTCTGTTTTCCATTTCCCGCAATTCATCCTTGCTGATAAGTCCTTGGGCAAGCATATCGCCGCGCAGTTTAGGGATCGGGCACATGGCCTGCCATGCAGCAATCTCTTCCTTGGGCTGGTAAATTTGGAGGTCATTTTCGCCATGGCCACGCCAGCGGTAAGTCTTGTATTCAATTAGCGTGGGCCCATCTCCCGCAACGGCGCGTGTCCGGGCTTCCAAGGCCGATCTGTATACCGCCAGCGCGTCATTGCCATCAACCACAACTCCGGGCATTGCATAACCGCCTGCTCTGTCCGCGATGTTCGGCGACTTGGTGTGTTCTTCATAGCGCTGGGCACCGGCGTATAGATTATTCTCGCAAACAAAGATCACCGGAAGAGCCCAGACACTCGCAAGATTCAGGGCTTCGTGAAAGGAACCCTCGTTAGCAGCGCCATCCCCTATAAAACAGACGGTTGCCCATTTTCCCTGTCGGTACTGTTGGGCAAAGGCAATCCCGACGGCAATGGGAGGTCCTCCACCTACCACGGTGGTTGTGCAGAGGGCATTGACCTCGGGCACCGCCATGTGCAGCGTTCCGCTTTTTCCCTTGTTGCACCCAGTCCGTTTGCCGAATATTTCAGCCATCAACGTTTTCGGATCAGCACCTTTGGCCAACAGGTGGCTATGGCTGCGGTGATTGGTGACGATCACATCCTTCGGTTGAAGCGCCGCGCATACACCAGCACCGACTGCCTCCTGTCCAGTACACAGAATCATCATTCCTGGGATTTTACGTTCGATTTTGCACAGTTCCGTTAGTTCCTCCTCGAACTTGCGGGAAAGTAGCAATGACCGGAGCATTTCGATCTTTTTCTGTTTAGATATTTGCATTGGCCCCCCTAAATTTTAAAACTTTACGTTGCATGGTAGTGGTAGATGGGTTTGAGAGTCATTTCAAACCGTCTCTTTCATTGGGTTTGACGTTTCCCTCTCAACCACCGCGCGTTTGCGAGGCCGCCGGGGAAAGGCGCACTACCTGCAGCGCGGATGGGTCCGGGTGAAACGAGGCGAAGACCATCGGGATCAGCACCAGGGTGATCAGGGTGGAGCCGGTCAGGCCCCCCACCACCGCGCGTGCCAATGGGGCCTGGGCGTCGCGGAACCCTCGCCGATGCCCAGGGCCAGCGGGAGCAGGCCCTGGATGGTCGTGAGGGTGGTCATCAGGATCGGGCACAGGCGGCGCGCGGTGGCCGGCTTCGATCAGGGCTTCCTGGATGCTCATCCCCTCCCGGATCTGCCTTCCGGCCTGGTCCACTAGGAGGATCGCGTTGTTCACCACGATGCCCCCCAGGTGGTGCGGCGCCCCAATCCAAAGCTTCCGTGGCGTGGATGGCGGCCCAACCGCGTTAGGAACCTTTTCAAAAACCGTCAAACAGTGGGAAGCGAATTCTCCGGCGGCAAGACGGCAATATCCCCCACTTTATTTTTCCACGCTGTAAAGCCCGCACGAACCAAAGCTTCGATGGCGCCATCTGTATAGCCGGACGCGTCGACCCGATTCCACAGGCTGGTGGTTTTCTCCGACAGAATGTGGGGCGGCGCGTTTCGAATTTCCTCCGTGAACTGCAAAAAGCCGTCATTTGCCCGTCTACCAATTCCGAGTTCTTCCCGCAAGCCGTCCACATGGGAGCCAAACGGCGCCCAAAAGATGCGATCCCTCCGGATGGCACCGCTCAAATCCGCCAGCAGTTCGGCCTCCTGGTCTTCTTGGGCAAGCGTCAGCCAAGGACCGATTCCCAGGGGACGCAAATTGTCCAGTCCGAAGGCGAATTCACAGGGTTGCAAACCGGCTGCGGTTTTCCTGTAGACGGCATAGCGGGCGTAAATGCCAAAGGGGTGATTGAAACCGGTCATCAGCAAACCGCCGTCCTCAAGTGATTCGGCGATGGAGGAGAGCATCGCATTGCGCTTCGCTTTCGGGAAGTAAAGGAGGACGTTCATGCAACGGATAAAGCGGGCCGGCGGCAATTTGAAATCTTCGATCGCCGCCCTGATAAACGTGAGATTTTCCGTTTCGTAGTCGCGGATGTGGTTGGCGACGAGCTTATGGCCGTCCTTGGTAACTGTTGCGCTGGTGTGATCATGGGGAGCCGTCAGGTGGGGACGTAGATCGAAAAAAAGTGATTGGAAGCGCTTGCGGACCGCCTCGGGAGTCTCGTTCAAAGGTTTCAAGGGCGACTGGCAATATTGAAATTTGCCGTCGCGGTTAAAGAACGCGTAACGGCCTTCGGCATCATAGAGCACAAAGCGGAAAAAGGAGGGATCGATGCCGTAGACGGACCAGTCCGGAAGAGTGCCAGCGGTATCGACGGTCGTCGCCGGCGGAAATCCGCACCCCAGATCGATGAAGATTGGCCGTCCGGCCGCGCCGGGCCAGGAGAGCTGGCGAACATAGGCGTCAAGCTTGCGATGGCGGCCCCGGGATGTGAGCGGCGGCACGCGTCCACCCCAGGCGGAGGGAAGCATGGCCGGGGTGACGCTGGCCAGCAGCCAGATCATCTGGGTATTGAACTCGGTTGCCGGACATGACGAGCGCTTCATGAGAGCGAGCAGACGGCGAATAACGCCCCGGGCATCAGGGGATAGCGCAGGCCAGTGGATTGGATCGGCAAGGTTTTCCGGCAGGCGCCGGTCCAAAAACTGCTCCACCAGATTGTTGAATGTGCTGCCATCCATCGGATCCATGGGTAACACCTCCCCATCTATACCATACACAAAAAGGGTAACGCCGGACGGTCGCGACGGCCCCTCGCGTCAAGCAGGGGATGGCGTGCCTTTCTCATGGTCCATAGGGCCTTTCAACTGCCGAAAAGCCACACCCCTCAGCGGGTCTATCTCGTATGGTTTGCTACCATCTTGGCCTTGTAACCGGCTTGGGCATGGTTGGATGGGATAACGATTCGCCGTCGCGATTGGTGGTTAAAATGTTGATGAGTGACAAGATTGTCGAATTTCATGCAGGAGTGAAAGGCAGGCCGCGGGTTGCCGAAATCACAGGGCACCATATATCCGTTTAGATGCCATTTGTCTGACACTTTTAGCGGCGGGTGTCAAGAGCGTTGTCACCCGCCGCAACCGTCAATAATTTTAAACTTCGATTCAAGGCAAACAGTCGACTTCCTATTGAGGACCCAGTTCGATCTTTGCATGATCAATGGCCACTTGGTGATTTGATTCGGTTGCACTGGGTTTAGTGGCTATTTCGGTTTCGTTTCCGCTTTCCGATTTGATTACCTCAGTTGTAACAACTGCTGTAGTGAAAGCCGCCGCTAGAATAATACTGAGCGTTAGGAGCTCGGCCTGAACTGGTGGTGTGGCAATGCCGGTCAAGATGGCCAAAACCAGAATGGGAATTACGAAGAGTTTTGTTTTCATGTCGCCCTTCCTTTCTGCTAAGAAATCAGACCCTATTACGTAAATATTAGGGCCTCTCTCAGTCCATTGGGTAAACGATTGTTTGACACCAAATTCATCGCTTAGATTTTGTTCGTGGTTTACACCAGGATGTACTCGATAAATTCTTTCAAACGGTTTTTTCGTTGGCTGTGGTGAATTTGGCTTATAGTTGAAAGCCCCGGCAGGCAACGAGTCAGAGGCGTGGCTGAAGACACTGATGAGGATCCAAAATCAGAAAAAGGGAAGGGGTCCAAACAGCTGGCGCTTGAGGTATCACACGCCTCATGCTGTGGCGATGTAATAAAGTAGAGTAGCAGCACCCGTGCCAGGCATGCCCGCTGAAGTCACTCTTTGGATAGGTGCCTGAAAATATTTAACTTAAAAGAATGAAAGGGGATGAGGAAATGGTGGGTTGATGAGGAAAACGCAACTATTGACGAAAAATGCGGTTATTGACGCGCAACATATGGCGAGTGGGGGCTGCCGGCACGCAGCCCGAACCCCCATTTTAGCCCTGGTGGTTTGATCCCGGCTCACAGCACATATCGCAATTCGCTGGCGGACGGGGAATGACCAACCATATCTGAAGGGCGTCGCTCCTTGGCACCAGAGCGACACGATCCGGTCTCAGCCCGTTGTAATTGGCGTCAGTGCCAGCGGCACCGTGGCCGTGTCGCCCGTGTCCCAGAACTGCACGGCGAGTGTTTCGGGCATGACCTCCAGAGAAAACACGAACTCTGCCTCCTTCGCCGCCCCGCCGCTCACCACCTCATTCACGCTGTTGGTCGGTTCATGCGGAATTCCGTCAACCAACAGGCGCACGGAATCCGACCAGAAGTTCATAGCATCGTGCTCGCGCGACACGGTGCACCGGACGGTCAGCAGGAG
>JBFYWS010000216.1:0-3796 GCA_041310935.1 Desulfobacteraceae bacterium
GCCCCTCCGGCCGCAGATCGCTCTTCAGCAGAACAATTTCTTCCACCGCGAAGGTACCAAACGTCGCAGCCGCATACCGTTTCACGGCATCGGCGACCGGGCCGGGATGGCCCTCCGCCCCGAAGCGGCCGATGGTCAGGTGACCCCGGAAGGGCTTCTCCGCCCGGGGAAAGCCCAGCGCCGCCAGCCGACCGTCCAGATCCTGCTGCAGCGGCCTCAGGGCATCCGGTCGTCCGGTCAGTCCGACCCAGATGACCTTCGGCCGCCGGGTGTCGGGAAAAACGCCCACGCCGGCAACCGCGAGGCTGAAGCGCCCGTGGGCCTGGGCCACGACCCGCAGGACGTCGCCGATGCTGGGCACGTGCCCCGCGGGGATGCTCCCCAGGAACTTCAGCGTGAGGTGGATGTTCTCCGGCCGGACCCAGCGCGCACGAATCTTCAGCTGTTGCAGGCGTGACTGGACCTCTTCCAGGGCCTTCCGAACCGGCCCCGGCATCTCCACGGCCACGAATGCGCGCAGCACGCCGGGCATGGGTCACTTCCTTGCTCAGGCACCGGGCAGCGTGAACTGAGGCTCGCCCAGCAGAAACCGCCCCTTGGCAATCCAGGTTTTCAAGGTCGCGGCAATCTCGCGCGCCTTGACGACGCTCGACAGCGGGACGGTCGGGACCCGCCGGCCCTGGAACATGATGACGCCGCTCTTCAGCTCGGCATAGCTCACCTGGGCCAGGCTGCGGCCGACCCCCTGGGGGTAGTCGCTGCCGTAGTCGATGACCTGGGTGAAGATCTCCTCGTCGGAGATCCCGGTCTGGGCGGCGATCTCTTCGTTGAGCAAGGGGATCGGAACGCCGAGGCCCACGGCCAGGGAACACCCGTAGCCCTGGATGCCCACCCCCACCAGGAACGCGGAGCTCATCTGTTTCAGGTCGCCCATCACCCAGAGCGTGCCGGCCGGCCGCAGGGGAACGCCCTGGGGGGTGCGTTCGACCGCCGGGTTGTGCTGGGTGCCGTGCCAGGTGACGTAGCCGACGCCGCCGCCCAGAAAAATGCGCGTCCCCAGACCGATGGTCCGGTAGTACGGGTCGTTGAACAGCGGGCTCAGCTGGCCCGCCGAGCAGTAATTGGCGTTGGCCGCCCGCGGCTTCAGGGTCCCCATGTAGGTGTAGACGGTCTTGTTGGTCAGGTTCACCGCGCAGTTGTAATTCTGGTAGGCGTTGCGCGGATTGCAGAGGGTGGCCTGGGGCAGGGTCTTCAGGGTGACCTCTTTTTCCACCCGGCGGTTCGGGTAGCAGTCGGTCCCGTAGGCTTCAGCCCGCAGGTGAACGGTCTTGCCGTCCACCAGGTCCTGGATGACGTGCCCGCCGCCGTAGTTGAACTCGCCGGGGTAGACCTTGTTCAGCGGGTCGTCCTCCGCCGGCTCGGTGGCGCCGATATAGCAGTCCACGGCCGCCAGGCCCCCATAGGCCGGAACCCGGTTGAGCCACACCCGGGAGGCCTTGATCGGCGGAGTGGAGTGCCCGAAGTTGATGAACGCCCCCGAGGAGCACATGGGAGCGAAGGTCCCGGTGGTGACCACGTCCACGTGGCGCGCCGCCTCCTCCGGCCCCTCGTTTTTAACGATGTCGATGATCTCCTCCGCCGTCACGACGACGACCTTGCCGGAGCGGATCCGCGCGTTGATCTGGTGAATCGTCTTGTTGATTTTGAATTTCGTCATCGCCGTTCAGCCCTGGCCCGGTGGGGGTTTCACGCCATCCAGCTTGGACGTGACGTTGTCCCGGATCCAGTGGGGGTCCCACCACTCGATCGGATCGACGAAGGTGTCGTGGACCATCATGCTGAAATGCAGATGGTCGCCGACGGCCAGCCCCGTGCTGCCGGTGTTCCCCAAAATGGTCTCCTTCGCCACCCGGTCCCCTGCTTTCACCGCGATCTGGCTCAGGTGGGAGTACATGCTGAACAACCCGAAGCCGTGATCCAGGATGACCGTCTGGCCGTAGATGCCGATGAAACCGGTGGAGACCACCACCCCGCCGTTGGCGGCGGGGACGGGGGAGTTCATGAGGGAGGCCAGGTCCACCCCCAGGTGATCCTGCTGATCGATTTCCTTGCCCTCATACATATAGGTGCGCCGGTCGGCAAACCCTGCCCGCGGCGCGGCGTTGGGAAGCCTCAGAAACGGACCCTTCCAGAGCATGGCGGGCTCCGTCTTGCGCGTCGCCGCCACGATGGTCTGGTAGTTCACCTGGCGCAGGTCGCGGTTTATGAACAGAAACCTGTCCTTCAGTGTGGCGTTGGGTTTCGCCGGCAGCAGCGCATGAAACTCCGGCAGGATCTGGTTGATGAAGCCGTCGCTCACGGTGAGCGTGTCCTTCTTGAACACTTTCTTGCGGACGAAATGGGGAAACCGGGTACGGGTCATGTTCCCGGCCTGGTCCGTCGCCTCCAGCACGATCTCCGTCCCGGGCGGCTGGTTGTGCCCGAGGGCAAAAAAGGCGATGTGGATGGCCTTGTCGGCATAATACCCGCTGGCGGCCGGGTAAAAGGTTGCACCCACGCGCACGCCGATTGTCGGGGACGGTTCGGAGACCCGGAAGATCGCCAGGCCCGTACCCCCCTGGTTGACGTAGTTCTGCTGGGTCAGGACGTGGATGACCGGCGGCCGGGTATCGATCACGATCTCTTTCTGGACCTCGGTGGCGTTGCCGTGCCACCAGTTGCGCCAGGAACGGTCCAGGACCGTCACCCGCAGCAGCCCCTTGCCGTCGGTCAGCCCCAGGGCGGCCGGGTCGATTTTGATCTTGGCGGTCTCGCGGTGGACCTTCTGCAGGCCGAGCCAGCCGGCGGCGGGGAAGTCGGCGGCAGCCAGCGCGATCTCCCTGCCATCCTTGCTCAACCCGACCGCCATGCGGCGCAGGCCGCTTTTCGGGTCCTCCAGGCGCAGGGAGAACTCGGCGGATTTCCCGATGTGATACGGTGAGGGGATCTCCAGCACGACCGAGGGCGGCTCGCCTTCCAGCCGGCCGGCGGCGAACCACACGCCGGCGACCAGCAGCAGGCCCAGCACGAGCGTGCCGATCCCAAGCGCCCATCCCGAGCGTATCTTTCGGGGAGTGTCCATGCGAATGCATCCTTTCCGTGCCAAACACAGCGCCAACGGCTGAAGCCGGCAGTTTGAGATGTTGAGCCGGCGAAAACGGCTGCCACCATACGAAACCATAACTAATTAGCAACTCGTCTTATAATAGTCAACTGCCGCTGTGCCCCTAACGCGACGGGCCGGGGAGCACCCGGGCGGCCGGCGCGCCTGCGGGTCGGACCTCCAGTGCGCCGCTGGCGGTCTCGCACGCCGGATTGACTTTTTCAAGGCCAACGGCTAAGTAAGTCCACCTTAAGTAACTACTGAGGTGATGAAGGGTCTCCGCTTCTCTCTCCTGAACCCTGTGCCCTGAACCCTGCACCCTCTCTATCTGAAGTAGTTACAATTTTAGAGGTTGAGGGACTCGTAAAAAGTCGTACACATGGCACCTCCGACACCACGCACGTCACGGCGTTTCAAGCGGATCCTGCCGGTCCTCGGGATCGTCGGCCTCGGGATCGCGGCCGCGGTCTATTTCGGCGCCCGGCACCTGGCGACCGTTCCGGAGCAGTTCGCCGCCCCGGCACCGAGCGCCGGCGGGATGCTGATCGACGGAGTTCACCAGAGTGCGGCCCGCGACGGCCGGACGGAGTGGATCCTGGATGCCCGTTCGGCCACCTATTTTTCGGACGGAAAAATGTTTCAGCTGAGCGAGCC
>JBFYWS010000307.1:0-3825 GCA_041310935.1 Desulfobacteraceae bacterium
CCTCGATGTTCGCCGTGCTCATGATCATGGTCGGGACCACCACCAGAGTTCGAAATTCCGACGGGATGCCTTTGGAGAAGTCCATGCGCGGAAGCCGCTGCGGGGTTGCCAGCACCGTTGCCAGCCAGTTCACCAGGGCTACCGCCAGATGACCGGCGCACAGCAGCAGGAGCAGTCCGAGTGCCCACCCCTGAACCCCACCGGCATGGGCCTTGGCCGCCAAGCACCCCGCGAAGACCGCCGTCATCAGCAGGATGGTGCCGATATAGAGCAACAACGGGAACCGGCTACCGACTTTGCGCAGAGCCCCGGCGGGTGATAAACGCACCTGCGCCGTTCGTTCGAGCCGTGTCAGCCCCTCGTCGATCAGATAGAAGCCGACATGCGCGCAGCGGTGGTCGCCGCCTTGCCGGGTTGCACCCTCGCGCGCCAGCTGAATCGCTTGGCGCGCCACCTCGCTTTCGGAGTGCGGACTGCTCTTGGCGATTTTCTCGACGACATGCCGGTAGCGGTCACGGGTGGCAAAATCCATTTTGGTGTAGACGTCGCCAGGATCCTCGGCCAGAGTCTGCTCGACGATGCTCATCGTCTCGACAAACTCGCGCCAGTCCATCGCGCCCAGGAACCGGAGGCTGCCGATGCTGTAGCTCATCGTGACCTGGTCGGCGGCCTGTTGTTGGTTCTCCGAGCGCACAAACTGCTCGATGGTCAGACCGGATTCGAACAGCTGCTGTTCGATCCAGGTGAGTGGCATTGCCAGAGCGGGGCCCAGCCCCTGCAAGCGGCGTGAGAGTTCCGCGACAAACGAACTCACCATCGGCGGGTTCGACCGCGCCATGTCGGCGATCACCAGGATCAGGCTTTTGGGGTCCTTGGCGGCGATCTCGGTCATCTGGTCGGCCCAGACAACGGCGCGGTTGCGATCCGTCCGATCGGCGGCGATCCGGGCGGCCAGCCGCCGCAGATTCTCGATCAGGGCCAAACGCAGCATGATGGGGATGGCCCACAGCTCGCCCAGTTTCAGGGTGACCTCCGACTGGTAGGCCGCCACGAACCTGCTCAGGTTTTCAAGATCCACCCGGCCATCCCCGTGCGCGATGGTCTCCAGAGCGATGTCGTAGACCCGCGGAAGACCCGCGGAAGGGCCGTCCTGCAAGCGGGGCAACTCACGGCTAAAGCCCTTCGGCAAGTGTCGCCTGGCCGTTCGGATCTGTTCCTCGATCAAATAAAAGTTGTCAAGCAGCCATTCCCCGGCCGGTGCAATTCGGCGGTCCGCCTTGACGTCCTCGGTCAGCAGGTTGTGGACTTCAAGCAGGAGCCTTTCATTCTCGGCCAGCCGCGCCAGCAGGCGGTCCCGGGAGCGCCCGGGCTTCAACTGGTGCGCGCCCGCAAGGACCTTGCCATGCTGCTCCATCTGATCGGCACTGAACAGCTCCGATCGAAGGGGCGGTTCATCGCCGGCAGCCGTCCATGCCCGGTCGCGGCCGCCGAGGCGCGCCCGCATGCGGGAAAAAAGTCCGCGATCGGTTTCCCTGCTCAACCCCATTTCGGATGTCTCCTTCTGTCAGATTGCAAGCGTGTCGCCCGCACATCAAAAGCTGAACCAACTTTTGGTACGCCTATTTTTCAATTTCCAGTGCCGGCCAGAGCAGGCCATGGCGGGGTTGCCGGAAATGGGGGTCCGGTTTTAACCTCGGATGCGAGCATTGCCGTTACGGGTTTCTGAAGCGCGCGGCACTCCGAAACCTGCGCTCCGGGAGCAAGCCCGGCGCTTATGCCAGGCGCAGCTCAGCCATCGATGCCCGGGCGCTTCCCCCGCTGATGTCAGGCGAAATGACCATTTCCAGCAGCGTCACCCCGACAAGATCAACTTCATAGTCTTCGATTTCGCGGGTATTCTCCGGCGGGCTGAAGTTGTATTGCTGGCGCACAATCTCCCGGCACGTGCGACCGCCGTCGGAGGACCACCGCAACAGGAACTCATGCGTGCGCTGCTGCTCATGTTCGTGAAACACCAAATGGATACGCCGGATCCGCAACGGCTTGTCAAACAGCAGCCGGACTGTCTGCTGGCCGGGTCCTGAGGCCCGCCAGCCTGATTGCACGCCGGGTTTCAAAGCCGACTCGATCGGGTGTGAGGGATCCTCGGACGTCAGTTCCGCCTGCGCCAAGTTCTCCAAGTCCAGCCAGGCTTCGGCCGGGAAGATGATCCCCTGAGCGCCCTGGGGGATTATACGTTTACGCATGTGATTGTCTCCTGTGGCTTTACTGGGTGGTCGTGGCCCGGCGGGTAGGGCCCCTGCAGGCGGGAAAGCCGCCGAAAAAAAGAGTTGCAACCGAACAGGACGTCACGGCTGGTCAGGGTAAGGGACGTCAGAGCGCATACCACAGCACCGACAAAAAGTGACAGACGGTGCCCAGAACGACAAGGAGATGCCACACGAAATGGCTGTAGCGTACCCGCTCAGCCGCATAGAATGCCAATCCACCCGTGTATGCGATGCCTCCCGCCAACAAAAGGAGAAGGCCTGGCAACGGCACTTTCAACCCGAGCGGTCGGATCGCCACGACGATCAGCCAGCCCATTGCCAGATAGAGGCCTGTCGAGACAAGGGAATTCCGCAGGGCCCCCCTAATTTTCAGCGTCATCCCGAGAAGCGCCAAACTCCACACGATGCTGAAAATCGTCCAGCCCCATGCGCCGTGCAAGACGCCCAGCGTAAACGGCGTATATGTGCCTGCGATGAGGAAGAAAATCGCTACGTGGTCAAGCACCCGAAGCGCACGTTTGGCCCTGTTCTCCGGCAGAAGGTGATAGAGCGCGGATGACAGGTACATGAAAATCATTGTTCCGGCAAAGATGGCGACTCCGAGAACACGCCATGCATCACCGGACCGCAAGGCCGAACTGAGAAGAACGGGTGTTGCGATAAGACAAGCAACCAAGGCTAAGCCGTGGCTGGCACCATTGGCGATTTCCTCCTCGAATGACTGCGGACGTTTATGCGCTGGAAGCATCTCGCTTTTACCCCATAGCCCTCCGGAATCCTGAAGGTCAAGCACTTTTGCGGACGCCGGCCCGAATAAAGCGCGAAATCAGGATGAGCTGTGAGCCACTCCCCTCGATAAGACCGGCATACTGAACTCGTGAGGTGCGGATCTTGTCGTTTTCAAACGCCTCACTCTTTTGGCCTCCGCGGCGGTGCTTGGATTTTTTTTATCCCGCTCAGGCCGCTGATGGGGGGGGGCCGAGGAGGGGGCGAACTCAAGAAGCGATGGGGGAATGCTTTAATTGCTGGATTCAATCGCCAGCACCGGAGGGTGGGTTGGGGTATCTGCCGCTTTTATCCGGCGAGACCAAAACACGGTTTGCACGGACCGGCGGAAACTATGGCGCCGGCCAACTCATGATCGGCACCGTGCTGATGCTGTTCTGCGGGCTGCCCGCGATGACCCGATCGCTGTAAGACACGTAGACCAGTACATTGCGCTCGCGGTCGAAGAAGCGCACGACCTGAAGGGTCTTGAACACCAGGCTGCGGTGTTCGTCGAAAACGCGTTCGCCGTCCTTGAGTTCGCCGACGATCCTGATCGGGCCGACCTGGCGGCAGGCGATGCTGGCATCGCTCGTATCCTCTGCCAGGCCCATGCCGCCTTTCACACCGCCGGTCTGGGCCCGGGAAAGGTGGCAGGCGACACCCTGGACCTTGGGGTCGTCGAAACCGTCGACCACGATCTTGTCGTTCGGCCCCAGCCATCTGAAATTCGTGCTGACCGAACCGGTCGTCCCGCGCTCGGGGCGGCTGAAAACCCACCATCCGAAGA
>JBFYWS010000345.1:0-3825 GCA_041310935.1 Desulfobacteraceae bacterium
ATTCTCCATCCCCGGCAGGGCAGCCCGCATGGTCAGCCTGTCTTTCTGGGGGATGAGCTCAAGCACTTCGCAGTGCTCGACCTGCAGGATCCGGCCGGCGGAACGGACCGCTTCGTTGAAAAGTTCGTTGAGATCCGCTCCGGCCAGAGCGTGCTGCCCCACGTCTGCCACCGCTGCCTGTTCGAGAGCCCGTGTCCGCAGCTCTTGTTCCGCGTGCCGGCGCTCGGTGACGTCCACCCCCACGGCCCAGCTGAACCATCCAGCGATGGGGAAGGCCCGCGATATATTGAACCAGGATATGGTCCGGGTTTCACCATTTTTACAGGTAAGACCCCACTCCAAGCCGCGATAGTTGAATCGGCTGGATTCGATTTCAGCAATCATCCGCGCGCGTTCTTCCGGGTCGGGGTAGAGGATTTCAAGGGCACGGGGGTTGCCGATGATTTCAGCGGCGCTGTAGCCGCTGACACGTTCGCACTCACGGTTCCAGGCGTTGAAGACATTCTCCTCATCCCGTGCGATCAGCATGACCGGCATGTTCTGGATCAGCTGTCGCAGAGACTCCGTGCCGCGAGTCAGCTCCGCGCTCGAACCCTCGAAGTACATCAAGAGGAAGCCGACCGCGACACTGGTCTCCAGCACCGCAGTTGTTAGAAACCTCCACTCCGTCCACGGATCCATCTTGCCGAATACCGGGTAGAGGAGTTCGACAATGGCCCAGGCACTAAACGCCCAGCCGGCCAGATGCTTGCCGGTGCCTTGAATCATCCGGGAGTGAAGGATGACCCGCCCCGTCCAGAGATATACAGCGGCGGTGACAAGAGCGGTCGGAGTCGCCAGGATCAGGAAGCGGGCTTCGAGCAGGGCGGCAAGCAGCATCCAGAGCATGCCGACGGCGCCGGCTGCAACCCAAACGCGCGGCAAGGGCTTTGACAGGAAGCCGTAGTTTCCGGACAACAGCAGGATGCTGCTGATTAGGGTGACGGATTGGGAGGCGACCGCCGCGCCTGAAGAGAAACCGGTGAGAGCCCCTATGAGTTCGGCAACGAAACGAAGCGCGTAGACGGACCAGGCAAAGCTCCATACGCCGAGGTATCGTTGGTGGTAGCGGGCATAAAGATAATAATAGACCAACGCCAGCAGGAGCGTTCCTGCCAGTGCCGCCGCCAGCGCCGGGATCAGCCAGTGAGTTTGATCCAGCATTCTATCATGTTATATGAAAACGACTTAAAAATCCAAATGGAAAAAACTGGGGGCTGCGCCGGAGAAAATTGGATGCGCCCGTCCGACCGGCTCGAAGGAGGAGCAATGGATACCGGGCACGTGAAAGAATCGAGGACCCCGAAGAGACCGGCTTGCGCACGGCCGCTGGAGCGGGGGCGTGCTACAAGCCGAGATACGCCCGACGGATGTCGGCATCCTGCATGAGGTCGGCAGAGCTTCCGGAGCGGGTCATGCGGCCGCTTTCGAGGATGTAGGCCCGCCGGGAAAAGCTCAGGGCCTGCTCGACGTTCTGCTCGACCAGCAGGATGGTGATGTCCGTCCCGAGCTCGGCCAAGGTGCGGTAGATCGACTGGGTGATCATGGGGGCGAGCCCCAGGGAGAGTTCGTCCACCAGCAGCAGCCGCGGCCGGCTCATCAGCGCGCGGCCGATGGCGAGCATCTGCTGCTCCCCGCCGGAAAGGGTGCCGGCGGGCTGGTCCTTGCGCTGGCCCAGGATAGGGAACAGCCCCATGACGCGCTCCAGGGTCTCCTTCAGCCGGCCGCGGGCGCTCTTGGGGAAGGCGCCCATCTCCAGATTCTCTTTGACGGACATCTCCTTGTATACCCGCCGGCCTTCGGGAACCAGGGCGATCCCGAGCCCGGTGACCTCGTGCGGGCGTTTGCCCACGAGAGAGTGGCCGTTGAAGCGGATCTCCCCCCGGGCGGGCGTGAGGGCGGCGGTGACAGCCGCCAGAAACGAGGACTTCCCTGCGCCGTTGCTGCCGAGGATGGCGACCCGTTCCCCCGGGTCGAGGACCAGGGAGATGTCCCACAGCACCTGGGTCTCACCGCGGTAAAGATCGATATGCGACACTTCCAGCAGCGCAGCCATCGCTACTCTCCCAGATAGGCGTGAATGACCCGTGGGTCGGCGACCACTTCGGCGGGGGTTCCGGCCATGAGGACCTGGCCCTGGTCCAGCACAATCACCCGTTCGGCGGCTTTCATGACGGCGCCCATGACGTGTTCGATCCACAAGACGGTGAGCCCCAACCGGTCCCGCAGGCTGCGGATGAACTCCACTGCCTGACCGATCTCCTGGGTGTTGAGCCCGCCCAGCACCTCATCGAGCATCAGCAGCTTGGGTTCCGTGGCGATCGCCCGGGCCATTTCGAGGCGCTTTTTCTGGATCACGTTGAGGTGGCGGGCCTCGAATCCCTCCATCTCGGCCAGTCCGACGAAACTCAGTTTCTCGCGGGCGAAGGTCTCGATGAAGGAGCGCGGCTTTGCAGGGTGCCGGTTGATGGCGGCCACCATGACGTTCTCCAGACAGGTCATGGCCGCAAACGGCCGGGTGACCTGGAAGGTGCGGGCCACCCCCAGGCGGCAGATGGCGTTGGCCGGAAGGCCGGTGACGTCGGTCCCGTCAAAGACGACCTTGCCCGACGTCGGTCTGAAGGCTCCGGCGACGGCATTGAACAGGGTGGTTTTACCGGCGCCGTTGGGTCCGATCAGGCCGACGATGGTTCCCGGCTCGACAACGAAATCCACCTGGTTGAGCGCCTGTACGCCTCCGAACGCCTTGCTGATTTTTCGACCTTCCAATAACGCCATGTCTCGATTCCCATCAGCTGCGATATGTTTTTTTGTTCCTGCGCCGACTTACCTCTAAAAACTATTTGACGAGCGGGCGTGCGGTCGGGGTCCGAAACCGGCGCCAAAGCCCCAACAGCCCGTTCGGGGCAAACCGCGCCACGACGAGAGCAACCAGGCCGAACACCAGCACGTGGTATTCGCCGTAGTCACGGATCTTTTCGGCCAGAATGTTCAGGGCAAAGGCGCCGATGACCGGGCCGATGAAGGAACCCATCCCGCCGATCACGGTCATGGCGAGCACGTTGAACTGCAGGTCAAGGGACGGGATCTCCGGGGTGATCAGCAGCAGGTAATGCCCGTAGAGGCCGCCGGCGAAGCCCGCCATGGCGCTCGCCACGGTGAAGGCCAGGATCCGCACCTGCAGGACCTTGACGCCGACCGACTTGGCCGCCACCTCGTCGTTCTGCACGGCCCGGAAATTCAGCCCCAGGTTGGAGTGGATCATCCGGTACAGAATCGTGAGCATTAGAACCGCGGCCGCCAGCATGATGTAGTAATACGTGATCTTGGAATACTCGGCCATGAGTCCCGGAACCTGCAGCCCCATGGTGCCGCGCGTGACATCGTATTCATTCACGATAACGATGTGCAGGATCTGCGAAAAGGCGAGGGTCGTGAGCGACAGATAGATGCCGCCCATCTTGAGGCACAGTGCGCCCAGCCCCAGGCCCAGCAGCGCGGCGATGGCCGTTCCGGCGCAGACCCCGATCCAGGGGTCGATCCCCGCCTTGACCGCCAGGATGCCGGAGGTGTAGGCGCCGATCCCCGCCATGGCCGCGTGACCGAAGGAGACCTGGCCCGTGTAGCCGGCCAGCAGGTTCCAACTGGAGGCCATCATGACATAGAAGAGGCTCACGATGAGCACGTGCTGGGGGTAGATGCCGAGCCCCAGCGGCAGCACGCACATACCGGCCAAAATAATCGCCGCAATCACAGTCAGTTTTTTCCCGGTCATTATTCATCCTT
>JBFYWS010000379.1:0-4693 GCA_041310935.1 Desulfobacteraceae bacterium
CGAGCATGATTTCGTTGACCCGCACCTCGGGGGCGGCCTCGCGCGCCCAGGTCTCGGTCAGGAGCGACACCGCGCGGTTGGCGGCGGCATAGCCGTCGTTGAAGACCGGTGCGGCCGGGCCGGATCGGCCGACCAGGGCGGCGATGGAGGAGAGGCTGATCACGGCCCCGTCGCCCGAGGCTTTGAGGTGGGGCAGGGCGGCGGCGAAGACCCAGCGCTTGGCGCGCAGCGTGGTCTCGATTTCGAGGTCCCACTGCGCGTGGGTGTAAGGGCCGTGCACCACGGGCCAGCCGCCGCGCTCGATGTTGTTGATCAGGATCTCGAGCCGGCCGAAGCGGCCGATCACGGCGGTCATCGTGCGCTCGACCTCCTCCGCCCGCCGCAGGTCGGCCTCGAGGATCAGATGGTCGCTGCCGGCGGTCGCGAGGTCGCGGCGCAGGTTTTCCAGCTCCTCCTGCCAGTCGAAGGTGGTTACCGCGACCTTGCACCCGGCCCGCGCGAGCGCAAGCCCGATGGCCTTGCCGATGCCCTTGATGCCCCCGAGGACCAGGGCCGCCTTGCCGTTCAGGTCCATGGTCTAACACCTCCCGTCATTCGGACGCGTAGCGTGTATGCGCCATCCCCCCCGCCTCGTCAAACCGTGCTCCCGTCCGCTCCGAGTAGATGCCGCACCCACGCTATCCCCGTGTGCAGCAGCGCGAGATCCTCGCCCCGGGCGGCGTCCGGAAACTGCTCCAAAAGCGCCACGCCCCCCGGAAGGCGGCCGCCTGCGAGCTTTGCCCGAAACTCATCCGGATCGTAAAGGGCGGTGAAGATGCGGTCGCCGGTTGCGGAGCTGAGCGGCCGGGGGTGGCGGCTGTTTTTCAAGGCGATCAGGTCGAGTAGCCGGTCGTTTTCGCGGTTGTAGTCGCAAAGCCCCTGGCGCGTGACCCACTCGTCAACACGCTGCCGCGTAGGCTCCTCAAACCCGCGGCAGTGCGGTTCCCGCAGAAGATAAAAGGATTCGGCCAACTCTCCGGTTTCGCGCGAGCGGGACACCGAGCGCACCAAGGGATAGATCCGGCAGGAAGCCGGCCGGTCGGGGTAGACCCGGCAGCCGGATTCCGCGACGAACGGGCAGCGCCGCCGGCCTCGATCGGCGGGGACCAGGGTTGCGACCGGCAGGCCGGAAGCGGGGCCGGTGTGGCGCCGGGTGAACTGCGCGAGAAACGGGCCGGAGGCGAGGCCGAGCGCGCGCCGCAGCCGCAGCACGTCATACGGGGTCAGGGCCTGCACGAGGTCCCGGCAGCACGCGTTGAAGCAGGCTACCCGCGGCGCGCATTCGAATTGAAAGCTCTCCTCTGCGGCCATCGGCCGCAACAGATCCTCCATGGCGGTTCCCCCGACCCTCACTGACTCAGGGAAAGGGTTTGGTCCATTTTCGGCCAGCTGTCAACCGGAACATTAAACGATACCGGCGGCCACTGTCTGCATTTTGTGCCGGCTGGCCTCTTCATCCCCATATGTGGAGGCCGTCGTGGCAGGCATCCTATCAGGCCTTCGTGCCTGATTTTGCGCTTCAAAAATTCTTGACAAGCCGGCGTTCATGATGGTAAGGCTTCTCCTCCGCCAGAAATTTATCTTCCTGATTTGACGCAGTTTTTTGATCCAACGCGGAGGACCACGCTGCCGGCGCAATTGCCTTGGCGGCGAATCGGAAAAAAGAGTCTGGCCCGGAACGGCTGAGAATAATTTCAACCAACGAAGGGAGGTGCAAAACCGGACAGTTGAGCCTGAACATGGCAGCGGTGCGGAACCCCACGTTCAATCACAATAACCACTCCTGAGGAGGTACTTAGATGCCAAGCTATGTCATTCAAGAAAAGTGCGATGGTTGCAAGGGCGGCGAGAAGACCGCCTGCATGTACATCTGCCCCAACGACCTGATGGTGCTCGATCCGACCGTGATGAAGGCCTACAACCAGGAGCCTGATCAGTGCTGGGAATGCTTCTCCTGCGTGAAGATCTGCCCCACCCAGGCGATCGAAGTGCGCGGCTATGCGGATTTCGTCCCGTTGGGAAGCAGCATCATGCCGATGCTCGGCACCGAAGACGTCATGTGGACCTGCAAGTTCCGCAACGGCCTTATCAAACGCTTCAAGTTCCCCATCCGGACCACCCCCGAAGGGGCGGCCAATGCCTACGAGAGCCTGAAGGGCAAGGACCTGGAAAGCCAACTTCTGAGCACCGAAGAGGCCGAAGGCCGGCAAATGCCGCAGCCCAAGGAACTCGTGAAGTAAATCACCCCATGCCGTGGAGTTAGACCCGACCAGGATTTGACTTGGTCCCAACGCGTCAGATAAATCCCACAAGGAGGAAGACATATGGCATTGCCGAACAAACCCAAGGGAGAGCTCAAAGCCGTCAAGGATCCGGAAGTCGTCGAGAAAGAGGTGGACATCCTCATCGTCGGCGGCGGCATGGCCGCTTGCGGCACGGCCTTCGAGGTCAACAAGTGGATCCAGCCGGGCCAGACCGTGATGCTGGTGGACAAAGCGGCCCTGGAGCGCTCCGGCGCCGTGGCCCAGGGGCTTTCCGCCATCAACACCTACATCGGCGAGAACGCTCCGGATGATTATGTGCGCATGGTCCGCAACGACCTGATGGGTCTCGTCCGCGAAGACCTGATCTTTGACCTCGGCTGCCACGTCGACGACTCGGTGTGGCTGTTCGAGGAGTGGGGGCTGCCGATCTGGAAGAAGGACGAGGCCGGCAAGACCCTGGACGGCATTAAAGGCAAGAAGATGGGGACCCTGAAGTCCGGGGCGAAGCCGGTCCGCACCGGCAAGTGGCAGATCATGATCAACGGCGAGTCCTACAAGCGGATCGTCGCCGAGGCCGCCAAGAAAGCCATCGGGGACACCAACATCCTCGAGCGCATTTTCATCGTCGAGCTGTTCCTGGACAAGAACAAGCCCAACCAGATCGCGGGCGCGGCCGGGTTCTCGGTGCGTGAGAACAAGGTCTACATCTTCAAGTGCAAGACCTGCATGATCGCCTGCGGCGGCGCGGTCAACATCTATCAACCGCGGTCGGTCGGCGAGGGCAAGGGTCGGGCCTGGTACCCGGTGTGGAACTCCGGCTCCACCTATTACCTCGGGGCCAAGGTCGGCGCCGAGCTTTCCATGATGGAGAACCGTTTCACCCCGGCCCGGTTCAAGGACGGGTACGGACCGGTCGGCGCCTGGTTCCTGCTGTTCAAGGCCAAGACCCTGAACGGCCTGGGCGAAAACTTCGCCGCTTCCGATGCCGCCAAGGCCGAGCTGCAGAAGTACGCCCCATACGGGACTGCCGCGATCACCCCGACCTGCCTGCGCAACCACCTGATGCTCTTCGAAATGAAGTCGGGTCGCGGGCCGATCATGATGGACACTGTGACGGCGCTGGCCGAACTCGGCAAGACCATGGACAAGAAGGAGTTGAAGCACCTCGAGTCCGAGGCCTGGGAAGACTTCCTCGACATGACCTGCGGCCAGGCCAACCTGTGGTGCGCCACCAACACCGAGCCCGAGAAGAAGAACTCCGAAGTCATGCCGACCGAGCCTTATCTGCTCGGCTCGCACTCCGGCTGCTGCGGGTTCTGGGTCTCCGGCCCGGACTTCGACTGGGTGCCGGCTGCCTACAAGATCAAGGCCGCCAACGGCAAGGTCTACAACCGCATGACCACGGTCTACGGCCTGTTCACCTCCGGCGACGGCGTGGGCTGCTCCGGCCACAAGTTCTCCTCCGGCTCCCATGCCGAGGGGCGGATGGCGGCCAAGCAGATGGTGCGCTTCGCCAAGGACCACGCCGACTTCAAACCCGAGCTGCCCATGACCAAGGAGCAGATCGTCGACCATGTCTACAAGCCGGTCCGGATCTACCTGGCCAACAGCAACTACTCCACTCACGATGACTTCAACCCGAACTACATCAAACCGAATGGGATGATGTACCGGATGATGAAGGCCACCCACGAGTACGGGGCCGGAACGGCCACCTACTACATGACGACCAGCAAGAACCTCGAGATCGTCATGGAAATGCTGCAGTTGATGCGCGAGGACTGCGAGAAGCTCGCGGCCGGCGACCTGCACGAACTGATGCGGGCGTGGGAGATCATCCACCGCATCTGGACCGTGGAATCGCACCTGCGCCACATCCAGTTCCGCAAAGAGACCCGCTACCCGGGCTTCTACTATCAGGCCGATCACCCCGGCCAGGACGACAAGAACTGGTTCTGCTTCGTCAACTCCAAGTACGATTCCAAGGCCGCCAAGTGGGATGTGTTCAAGAAAGACTACATCAAGCTCATCCCGTAAGGCATGGATCAGACTGTGAGGAGACGCATTCGGACCTGAACCTTCACACCTCCAGGTGCCGCAAGGCACCTGGAGGTTTTTTTTATGGCAGGCGGCCGCGCCACGCGGCTACCCCGATGCGAAAGGGCTTCCCCCGTTGGGGAAGGGCTTCCGGATCCGGATAGACGCACGCATCTTCGGGACTATCGCCCCACCCCGGCGACGCACGCATTTTAACGCTTCAGCACAGTACGGAGGAACGGCATGACAGACGCACAAGCACCCCCAGTCAGCGGCAGCATCATGGTGGTCGGCGGCGGCATCAGCGGGCTCACCACGGCCCTCGAAGCGGCCGAGGTCGGCTACGAGGTGTT
>JBFYWS010000405.1:0-2626 GCA_041310935.1 Desulfobacteraceae bacterium
CCGGGCATCACGGGGACGATCAGCTTCCCGCCCAACAGCGGCGACCCCGTCAAGTGCGCCAACATCGTCAAGATCAATGACAAGGGTGAATTCGAGTTCTACAAGACCGCGTGCCCGTAAACTCCAGCGCCCGGGAGTTGTCACCGCAGAGGCGCTGAGAACGCAGAGGCTATTATTTCCCGTTGCCGGTGAGCGGCCGGCAACGGGAAATAACCCCACCGTTTTCCCGACTGAACGGCCGCCCACCGGCGTTGCGTTCAACTGACGTTTCGGCATCAACATCCCCCCAACCCCCTTTGGCAAAGGGGCGAAGGGGGATTTCATTGCGTATCGGATGGCAGAAAACACCCTAACCGGCTTTCTCCGAAACAGGGACTCGGCATGACCGTCTTTCTGCAAAACCTGATCAACGCCCTCCAGTGGGGCAGCTTCTACGCCCTGATCGCGATCGGCTACTCCATGGTCTACAGCATTCTCATGCTGTTCAACTTCGCGCATGGGGACATCTTCATGGCCGGGGCCTACATCGGCTTCGGTGTCGCCACCGGACTGGTCGCCCTGAGTGCGGCCGGCGCGATCGTGCTGCCCGGTTGGCTGATCCTGGTGCTCACCATCCTGATCTCCATGGTGCTCACCTCGTTTCTCGGGATGTTTATCGAGCGGGTGGGGTATCGTCCCCTGCGCGACGCGCCGCGGGCGTCGGCCGCCATCACCGGGCTCATGATCGGCATCATCCTGGAGACCGGCAACCTGATCCTGCTGGGGCCGCAGCGCGTCAAGTTCCCTGCCATGGTCGAGCCCGTCACCTACGATCTCGGGGGTGTCTTCGTCACCAATCAGAAGATCATGATCGTGGTGGTCTCGCTGTCGCTGGCATTCGCGCTGCACCAGTTCATCCGCCGCACCAAGTGGGGCATGGCCATGCGCGCCATGGCCTTCGACTATGTCGTCGTTCCCCTGATGGGGGTCCCCATCAACAAGATTGCGGCGATGACGTTTGCGCTCGGCTCGGGGCTCGCCGCGGCGGCCGGCATTCTCTTCGGTGTGGCCTATCCGGTGCTCGACCCCTACATGGGGATCGTGTTCGGCTGGAAGGCCTTCGTGGCGGCCATCCTGGGCGGCCGCGGCTCCATTCTGGGCGCCACCCTGGCCGGTTTTATCCTGGGGTTCATCGAGATCTTTGTCGCCATGGTGTTCCCCTCGACCTTGCGGGACTTCATCGCCTACTCCATCATTTTGCTGATTCTGGTCTTCCGGCCGTACGGTCTTTTCGGAGAACCCTACTCCGTCCGTCTGAGACTCTAACTCCCATGCGCAAACGCCGCTGGAGGAAAATGGGGAACACGCATTCATGAGCACACCCAAAGACACTCGGAGCGCCCCGCGCCGCTTCAGCCGCCTGAGGCGCTTTTTCCAGGAAGTCCCCCTGCTCGGATGGCTGGCGGGGGGCCTGGTGGCGGTTTTGGCGGAGCAGTTCGTGGGCCTGGGTCTGGCGCACCTGGTGGACCTTCCCAAGATCCCGGTGCTGTTCGGATTCGAGAACGCCCTGAAAAAACCCGACCTGATCCCCGGGACCGTTATTTACGTCCTGCTGGTCTACCTGGCGCCCGTTTTCCTGGTGGGGCGCCTGCTTCAGCTTCCCGCCAACCGCGTGGCGGGGTTTCTGGCCCGGCGCTGGCCGGCCGCATCCATTGTCTTCCACCTGGCGCTGCTCTACACGGTGCTGCACATCTGGTCCGACATCAACGACTACCGCGTGATCGTCGTCAAGATCACTCTGATCTGGGTGATGATGACACTGAGCCTCAATGTGGTCAACGGGTACATGGGGGAGTTTTCCTGCTCGCACCCGGGCTTCATGGCGCTGGGGGCGTATGCGGGTTCGGTGTTCACGATCGTTCTGTTCACGAACAGCAGCATGTACGGCAAAGCGCTGCTGCCGCCCGCCATCGGCCCCTTCCTGTTCCCGTTGGCCCTCATCGTCGGCGGGTGCGTGGCCGCGGTGGGGGCGCTCGCGGTGGCGATCCCCTCGTTTCGCACCCGGGGAGACTATCTCGCCATCATCTCGCTCGCCTTCACGTTCATTGTGAAGAGCTTGATCGAAAATCTTGAAATCGTAGGCGGCCCGCGCGGGATGAGGGGGCAGCCGGACTGGTCCAACCTGCCGACGGTTTTCGTCTGCACGGTGGTCTGCGTGGCGGTCATCAACAACTTCGTGCGTTCCACCTACGGCCTGGCGTTGAACGCCGTGCGCGACAACGAGATGGCCGCCGACGCCATGACCGTCAACACCCAGCGCACGAAGATGACCGCCTTTTTGTTTTCAGCGTTCTGGGCCGGGGTGGCCGGCGTGCTCTTCGCCCATGTGCTGCGCTATGTGAACCCCGGCACCTTCGGGCTCCAGCAGCTGGCCGAGGTGCTGGCCATGATGTACTTCGGGGGGCTGAACTCCATCTACGGGTCCATCGTGGGGGCGGTCAGCATCAACCTGCTGAGCGAAATGCTGCGGCCGCTCGAGATCTGGAAGTGGATCTTCATTCCGCTGCTGCTCATCCTCGTGATGATTTTCCGCCCCACCGGGTTGATCGCTTTCAAAGATTTCGACCCGGTGCGGCTGATTCAGCCG
>JBFYWS010000438.1:0-3224 GCA_041310935.1 Desulfobacteraceae bacterium
CGAACTCCAGGGCGCGTCGGGCAGCCGCCTGCCGATTTCCGAATTCCTGCGGGGGCACCGGATTGCTCCCGGCGAATCGCTCAATTGACATCCGGAGGACCCGTCCCATGAACCGGCCGACACCTGCGGCCGCAGCCGCTGCGCCCAGGACCGCATCTGCCCCCATCATACGAAAACGCGCCAAGCGCATTACAGGCGCGGATGCCCGCAGCCTTGCCGTCACGCTGCTGACCGAGCTGGAAAACGGTGAGAGGACCCTGGACGCAATGCTGGACGAGGTCGGGGACGGCGCCGAACTTCCCGACCGCCGGGACCGGGACCTCTTCAACGCCCTGGTGTTCGGCGTCCTGCGCTGGCGCGGCCGCCTGGATTACATCCTGGCGCATTTTTCAAAAATGCCTCCCGCCAAGATCGAACCGGCGGTCCTCAACATCCTGCGGGTCGGGCTTTTTCAGGTGGTTCATCTGACACGGGTGCCCCCGTCGGCTGCCGTCAACACCGCGGTGAACCTGGCCAAGTCACTGTCGACCCCGCGCTCGGCCGCCTTGCGCAGAACGGCATTGACGAAGGCGGCCGAGCATGGCCGGGTCGTCTTCCCGGATTTCACCCGCACGCCGGTCAAGGCGCTGGCGGCCGAAACCTCCTTGCCGGAATGGCTGCTCGAACGCTGGCTGAACCGTTACGGCCCGGATGGCGCGCGGGCCCTGTGCGAATCGATCAACGCCATACCGCCCCTGACACTGCGGACCAACACGCTCAAGACCTCCCGCGCCGAACTCATAGCGGCGCTCAACGGGCAGGCAGACGCCGTGGAGGCCACCGCCCGCGCGGCCGACGGCGTCCGGGTGCGGGGCCTTCAAACGAAATTACCGGAGCTTGCAGCGTTCCAGGAGGGCTGGTTCCAGGTGCAGGACGAAGCCGCCCAGCTGGTGTCGGTGCTGCTCGACCCGCAGCCGGGCGAACACGTGCTGGATGCCTGCGCGGGCCGCGGCGGCAAGACGGGCCACATCGCTCAGCTCATGCGCAATCGGGGAACGATCGTGGCCGTGGACACCAGCGCCGGGCGGCTTGCGCAGCTGAGCGAGGAGATGCGCCGCCTGGGGGTGACCATTGCCGTTGCCGAGGAGTGGGACGTGGCCGGCGCGGATGCCGCGCGTCACGCGGGCCGCTTCGACCGGATCCTGCTCGATGCACCCTGCTCCGGCCTGGGCACGCTGCGCCGCAACCCGGACATCCGGTGGAGCTCCTCCCCGAAAAAACTGCGGCCCCTGGCCGGCATGCAACTGAGGCTGCTGGAGGGGGCTGCCGCCGCCCTGAAACCCCAGGGCGTCCTGGTCTACGCCGTGTGCAGCCCCGAGCCGGAGGAGACCGCGGCCGTGGTGAAAGCGTTTCTGGCAAAAAACCGCGGCTTCCGGGTCGACCGGCAGCCCCGTGACCTTCCCGCAGCCGTGCGGCCGCTCGTCGGCCCGATGGGTTTCTTGCAAACCTATCCGCACCTGCAGTATATGGATGGCTTTTACGCAGCACGGTTGAAAAAACTTTGATGGCTTGGAGAACGAAGAGATGAAACTGATCGCCCCCTCCATCCTTTCGGCTGACTTCACGCGCCTGCAGGACGAAATCAAGGCGGTCGAGGCGGGCGGAGCCGACTGGATCCACGCCGACGTGATGGACGGGCATTTCGTGCCCAACATCACCTTCGGGCCGATGGTCGTCGCAGCCGTCCGGCGGGTCACCGGGCTGCCGATCGACGTGCACCTGATGATCTCCGAGCCCGATCGCTACATTCCCGATTTCGCCCGCGCCGGGGCCACCTTCATCTGCGTGCACGCGGAAACCTGTGTGCACCTGAACCGCACGGTTCAGCTCATCCGCGATTCAGGGGCCCGGCCGGGGGTCGTGCTGAACCCCGCCACCCCCCTGGACGCCCTGCGCTGGGTCCTGGAGTACCTGGATTTTGTGCTGATCATGAGCGTCAACCCGGGGTTCGGCGGACAGGCCTTCATCCCCAACATCATCGCCAAGATCGCCGGCCTGCGCAAGATGATCTCGGAAAAGAGCCTTCAAACCCTGATCGAGGTCGACGGCGGGGTGAGTGTCAAAAACATCGAGGAGATCTCCGCGGCCGGAGCGGATGTGTTCGTGGCCGGGTCGGCGATTTTTGGGAGCCCGGATTATCGCCAGACGATTCTATCCCTGCGCCAGCTGGCCAACCGATGAGGTGAACGCTATGAGCCAACCATCGCCGTCGTCGTCGCCGCGAATTCTGGTCATTCACGGCCCCAACCTGAACCTGCTGGGCCGCCGCGAGCCGGAGATCTACGGCCGAACGACGCTGGATGAAATCAACAGCCGCCTGACCACCCTCGGAGCCCAGCTGGGCCTCGCGCTGGAGACCTTCCAGTCCAACCACGAAGGCGCCATCGTCGACCGCATCCAGCAGGCCGCCGGGGTCTACGACGGCCTCATCATCAACGCGGCCGCTTTCACGCACACCTCCATCGCCATCCGGGACGCCCTGGCCATGATAGCGGCGCCGGTCATCGAGGTCCACCTGTCCAACATTCACCGGCGCGAGCCGTTCCGCCACACCTCCATGACCGCCGGGGTGGTCACCGGCCAGATCCTCGGCCTCGGTGCTGCCGGTTATGCCCTCGCCCTGCGGGGGCTGGCCGAGATGGTCCGGCCGGCCGTGACCATGGTGTGAGACGCTCAATGCAACCGACCCGGTTGAGTGCAATTATCTTGGGCTGGGCCTTTGTGGCGTGGGTGCTTGTGAACGGGCTGGCACTCCCGGCCTGGGCGGGGGATGCCGTGAGCGAGTCCGAGAAGCGCGCTAAAATCGAAACGCTGTACCGCGATTACAAGAAGGACTTTGCGGGCGTTGCGGACATCACGCCGGCCGCGGCCATGGACCTGCTGAAAACCAGCGCGGCCGTTTTCGTGGACGTGCGCGCAGAAAAAGAGCAGAAAGTTTCCATGCTGCCCGGTGCCATCACCGAACACGAGTTTTTAAGCCACCTCGAGCGCTACCGCGACAAGGTCATCATCGGCTACTGCACCATCAGCTACCGCAGCGGCAAACTCGCCGAGAAGCTGAAGGCCCAGGGGGTCGTCATGCTCAATCTGCGCGGCGGGCTGCTGGCCTGGGTCCACGACGGCGGCAAGGTCTACGACCGCAACGGCGAAACCCGGCGCATTCACGTCTACGGCCGCAAATGGGA
>JBFYWS010000457.1:0-4493 GCA_041310935.1 Desulfobacteraceae bacterium
AGCAGCCGCTCCAGGCAGAAGGCGAACGGCACGAACAGCGCGATATAGAACAGCACGCCGTAGAGGACGTCCTTCTGGGTCCTGTCCACGTCGTCGTACACGCGCGCGGCCAGGGCCCAGGAACTGGCGCCGGCCTCGGAAAACCGGTCGTACTGCCGGGCCTGGAGGGCCGCCTCGGCCGCCTGCAGGTCGGCGACCCCCTGCTGCTGAAGGCTGCGGATGCGCTCGTTGAAGATGCCGCGCGCCTCGAGATTGGCGATACGCGGCCCGAGCAAGGCCCACATGTCGCGGGCCACCCGGTACTCGGTGCGGTGCAGGAGAGGGAAGTCCTCCACCTCGTAACCTACTCCGGTCGGATTTTTCTCCGAAGCGTTGATGAGAACCAGCTTGCGCCGCAGCGGCGTGTCCGAGAGGGTCAGCTTGAGGGGGGTTCCGGGCTCGAGGAAAACGGTGCTGATGGCGGATGACCAGGTGTCGAGCCGGCTCATGAACCAGTGCAGGGGTTCGGCCTCCCGGCGGCCGTCGATCACGTCCGCCTTGGACAGGTGCCGGAACGTTCGGGGCTCGAGCAGGTTGTACAAGGTCATCCCGGTCCCGGCGAACATGACGAGGTCGGTCTCCATGAACCGGCGGTTCATCTTCACCCGGTAGGCGTCCTTGCCGGTGAGTTTCTTGTCGATGGCCCAGACGGCGTTGCCGCTCTCCTCATCGAAGCGGTAGGCCTCCAGGACCACCTTGTCAAAGCTGTGGGTCTTGTCGGCGACCCCCTTCAGGTTGAAACGGCCCCGCGTGTCCACCATGACGTGAAACCGCGACGGCCCCTGATAGCAGAGCACGACCGTCCCCGGTGCCGGTTTGTCGGCGAAAAGCTCGCCGTGCCGCAGGAACTTGGCCCGGCCGGCGACGGACGAGAAGCCGTTGCGCGGGGACTCCTCCTCGCGCAGTTTCGGCGCCCGGCCGAGGTGGCCGATGAGCCCACAGACGACCGCGCTCTGCCGGGCGGCGAAAGCGGTGTCGACCTTTCCGGGGAGATCGCCCGGTGTACCCCAGGACGCGCGGGCATCCGCCGTGGTGACGAAGGTCAGGCCGTGGGTGCCGGCGAGAGCGGTCACCTCCCCGCCCAAGGCCGGGCGGTCGAGGAAATAGCTCTGCCAGGGGCGCATCCGGCTGGGCCGCAGCGTGTCTTTGTACATCCCGCCGGCGCTGAGCTCCCGCTCGACACCGGCCGCACCGGCCTTCAAGACCTCCTCGATCTGGCTGTAGGCGGGCACGCGGTTGATCCGGGGCCGCAGGGGGTAGAGCCAGCCGGTGTTGAAAGCGCCAAAACCGTCCCCGTGGCTGGAAAGATGCAGGGATACCGTGGCGGCGACCTCGTAGTCCTGGACGCTGCTGCGCAGGGCGGCGGCACTTTCCACCAGCCGCAGCTGAACGCGCGCATCCGCGAGCATGACCTCCTGGTCCGCACGCGCCTGGGCCGCCACCTGCTGGAGCACCCGACGCTCGTCGGCGGCAAGCCCCTGGAACGAGGCACGCCACATCAGCCGCCGCAGCATCTGGCGCTCGGCGGTGAGCTGGTGGATCTGCACCGGGTCCCGGCCATGCGCGTCGAGCCGCAGTTTCATGAGGCGGCGCGAAACGATGTCCCCGTCGGTCTTGAGACGCTCGTCGATCGCCGCCTTCAGCAGAACCTCGGGGCTCTCGCCGCCGGCCTCGTCGGCAGCCGCGGCCGTTTCCGCCGCCGGCCGGTCGTCAAAGGTGGCACTTCGGAGGGCCTGCAGCGTCAATCGGCCTTTTTTCAGGTAGCGCTGCAGTTCGTTGCGGGCGTCGCGCAGGTCCCGAGAGCGCGCGCTGAAACTCCACACCAACTCGCGCAGGCCGGCAAGCGTCTGGGCGTGGCCGGAGGTGGCGACCAGCAGCACGGTCCGCTCCGGCGGATTCTCCTTGAGGTGCCGCGCCACCTGGAGCAAGGTGGCCGCACCGACGGCCTCGTCGGCGCCGGGGGACTTTCCGGCCACGTGGGCCGTGCTGTCGTAAAACGCCTCCACCAGGAGCAGTTCCTTTTTACGTTCCGGGGAGGTGCCGGGAATGAGACAGGTGATGTTCTCCGAGATCGCATTCTCCCAGACCGCCTGGGAAGTAAGCCGCACCGCTCCGGCGAGCTCCCCCTCCGGCGCCGACTCGAAGTCGCCGAAGGCCTCCCGCAGGGCCTGCACCGGCATCCAGAAGCGCGGAAACTGGACCGGCGAAAGCTCAAACTTCTCCTCGAAATCCATTCGGGTGGATTGCCCGCGGTCCACATAGATCAGGGCGCTCGCCCCCAGGTTAGCCGCCCGAAGCCAGTTCTTGGCGGAGTCGAGCTCCATCAGCAGGACCGCCCCCTCGATCACCTTGCCGTTGAGACGGGCAAGTGTTCCATCCCCGGCGTAGACGAGCGGACCTGTAATCCCCGGGGGGGTGATGGCCTGTGGCGTGATGGCGTTGCCCGCCAGGGGGTTGAGGGGCATGGTCAGGCCGCGCTCCGGGACTGTAAGGCTGCTGGCGGTGTGCCGGATGACAGGCACGGCAAACTGGTGGGATGCGACGGCCCCGAGCCCCAACTGGGCGAGCGTCTCCTTGATGAAACCGGCTGCCCGCGCGTTGCCCGGGGTGCCGGTGCTGCGGTCACCGAAGGCGGCGAAGGAGGCGATCTGCTGCTGGAAATCGGCGGCAGCCGCCCGGTGGGGAGCGCCGGCCAGGATCCCGACCAGCAGGATCAGGATGGCCCAGCGTGCGTGCGCCGCCTGAAACCGATCCGGCGTATGTGAGCTTCCCGGCCTCATCCGCGCTCAGTCCCGCACCCCGATCCGCCCGATGGAAATCGAGAGCTCCTCGCGATTCTCGATCTTATCGACCCGGCCGTCCCGGATCCAGACCACCCGGTCGGACACGTTGAGCATCTTGAAGTCGTGTGTCGCCGCGATGACGGTCACGCGCCGCTCCTGGCTCAGCCGCTTCAACAGGGCGATGACCTCCTCGCCCGTGGTCAGATCCAGGTTGCCCGTGGGCTCGTCCGCCAGGATGATGGCGGGGTCGTTGGCCAGGGCGCGCGCTATGGCCACCCGCTGCTGCTGGCCGCCGGAGAGCTCGAAGGGCTTGTGGCTGTGGCGGTCCGATAGCCCCACCTGCTCCAGGAGTTTCATCCCTTTCTGCACGGCGGCCTCGCCGTTCATCCCCGCAAAGATCATCGGCAGGGTCACGTTTTCCAGGGCGGTCATGACCTGGATGATATTGAAGGTCTGGAAGATGTAGCCGATCTTGCGGCAGCGCAGCCAGGCAAGCTCATAGGCGTCGAGCTGGGCGATGTCGACCTCGTCGATGAACACCTTGCCGGTGGTCGGCTTGTCCAGGCCGCCGATCATATTGAAGAGCGTGCTCTTGCCCGACCCCGAGGGGCCCATGATGGAGAGGTAGTCTCCCCGCGCGATTTCCAGGTCGACACCCTTCAAGGCCTGGACCTCGATCTTGCCCAGCTTGAACGATTTGGTGACGTTGACGACCCGGACAACCTGGCTGACTTCCGGCATGCGATACTCCTCCGTAACGACTCAGGTGTTCAGGCTGAAGGCTGAAGGGCACTAATGATCGCGCGTCTCTTTTCCTTCAGTCTATCCACCTTCAGCCTATTCTACCTGAGTTCTCACACTCCTCAGCTGAAAACTAAATGCAAGGACCACCGGCGGGTCCTGGGCTTTGAGCGTCGAGCGTGTTCATTGCTCCACCCGCATGGCTTCCACCGGCTGCATCCGGGCGGCCACCCAGGCCGGGTACAACACACCCAGCAGGCTGAGCAGCACCCCGATGGCGGTGGCCTCGGCCAGGGACGCCGCGACACCGGCCACCGAGACCAGCTGCACGGCTGCAAGGCCGAAGCGCACAAGCCCCCCGGCCAGCGCGAACAGCGTGCCGGCCAGCGCGCCGACCGCGGCTCCCGCCAGCCCCTGCATGCCGGCTTCGAGGATGAACAGCCTCAGGACGAACCGGTCGAGCGCTCCCAGGCATTTCATGGTGCCGATCTCCCGGAAGCGTTCGGTCACCGCCATGAGCTGGGCGTTCACGATGCCCACGACACAGACGAGCAGCGACAGGATGATGATCCAGCGCTGCTTGGGATTGCTCGCCACGTTGGTGTCCTGGGGGGCCAGGTCATACCCGGAACGGATGAGGTCCTGGCGCAGCTCGGGTTTCCCGCTGGCCAGCATGCCGTTGGCGACATCGTTGCTCACATCGACGAAGCTCAGGAACGACACCGCCAGCACGAGGCTCAGGGTGGTGATCAGGGCCCGGAAAAATCGCACCCGGATGCTCTTATAGGCGATTTCCACCGACTTGCCGAAAGGCAGAACCACCAGCCGGTGCTCGCGGGTCGAGTTTTCGGGGGTATCGGAAAAGATGCGCTCTTGCATGATTCCAACTCATCTGTCAGCCGAAGGGCAGCGGCCCCCCGCTTTTTCTGT
>JBFYWS010000468.1:0-3069 GCA_041310935.1 Desulfobacteraceae bacterium
TGGTGCCGGAGGCCGGACTTGAACCGGCATGACCTTGCGATCGGAGGATTTTGAGTCCTCTGCGTCTACCAATTTCACCACTCCGGCACGGCGGTGATTGGCCTGATTGTATAGAGAATCGGAGAAGAGATGTCAATAAAGAAGGCTCACGGTTTAGACGCTCTTCAAGGCCGCCAGAATTTCCAGCCTTGAAACCTCCCCTTCCCGGATAACCAACGGAGCGGCGCCGGTTACATCCACGACCGTCGAACCCACGCCGCCCTTCAGGGATCCGCCATCGAGGATGAGATCCACCTGCCGCGCGATGCGCGGGTCAAGCTCGCCGATCTGTCGGCAGCCACTTTCGCCGGAAAGATTGGCGCTGGTCCCGGTGATCGGCTGGGCGACGGCTTCGGCCAGGGCCCGCGCCACCGGGTTGGCCGCCAGGCGGATCCCGATCTTGCCGGTGCCGGCCGTGAGCCGGGCCGGGAGGCCCGGCCGGGCGTCCAGCACCAGGGTCAACCGCCCGGGCCAGAACCGCTGCATGAGAAAGTGGGCCGCCTGCGGGACGCGCTCGGCCAGCTCGGCCAACTGCTCGGCCCGGCTGATCAGGACGAGCAGCGGCATTTCCGGCGGGCGCTGCTTGATTTCAAAGACGCGCTCAACAGCGGCCGCGTTGAAAGCGTCGGCGGCCAGGCCGTAAAGGCAGCGCGTCGGAAAACACACGACCCCGCCGCCGCAGATGACCTCGGCCGCCCGGCGGATCACCGCCGGCTGGGGTGCCCGCGTGTCGACGGATATCTTCTTAGCGGTAGTCTTTGAGTTTTTCGGCTTTGCGCTCAACTTCGATTGCCATGTCCTTCTTGAATTTATCGATGCGGCCGGCGAGATCCGGGTTCGATAACGCCAGCATCTGGGCGGCAAAAATGCCCGCGTTGCGCGCGCCGGGTTTGCCCAGGGCCATCGTGGCGACAGGGATCCCCGGCGGCATCTGCACGGTGGACAGCAGCGCGTCGAGCCCCTGCAGGCTGGAGGAGTCGATCGGGACCCCGATGACCGGCAGGCTCGTGTGCGCCGCGAGCACCCCGGCCAGGTGCGCGGCGTGGCCGGCGCCGGCGATGATGACCTGCATGCCCCGCACGCGGGCCGTTGCGGCAAAGTGCATGGCCCGCTGCGGGCTGCGGTGAGCCGAGGCCACCGTCATCTCGAAGGGAATGCCGAACTTCTTCAGCATGGCCGCGGCCTCCTCCATGACGGGCAGATCCGAGTCGCTGCCCATGACGATGCCGACCGCCGGGGCCTGGCCCAGGCGCTTGACGGCTTTGCGGCCGATGTCCGTGCGGAAGCAGGCGCCCTTCCAGCTGATCTTGCCCACGGCCTGGTAGGCGCAGGCGATGGCGTCTGCGACCGTCTCGCCCAGGGCCGTCACCCCCAGCACCCGGCCGCCGTCGGTCAGAATCGTTCGGCCCTTGCGGGTCGTGCCGGCGTGAAAGACGGCGACATCCTTCACGCGCCGGGCGGCATTCAGGCCGGAGATCGGCAGCCCCTTGCGGTATTTGCCGGGGTAGCCGCCCGAGGCCATGACGACGCACACCGCGGTGCGCTCATCGATGTCGAGGGCGCACTGGTCGAGCCGGCCGTCGATGACGGCCTCCATGATCGGGACGATGTCGCTGCGGATCCGCATGAGCAGCGGCTGGGCCTCGGGGTCGCCGAAGCGGCCGTTGAACTCGAGCACCTTGATCTGATCGCCGTCGATCATGAGCCCGGCATAGAGCACCCCCTTGTAGGGCCGGCCCTCGGCCGCCATGGCCTTCACGATGGGCAGCATGACCTCCTGCATGATCTTCTTGTGGATCAGCCGGTCCACCACCGGCGCCGGCGAATAGGCGCCCATGCCGCCGGTGTTGGGGCCGCGGTCGTCGTCGAAAATCGCCTTGTGATCCTGGGAGGTGGGCATCGGCAGCACCGTCTTGCCGTCGGTGAATGCGAGGAATGAGGCCTCCTCACCCGTCAGGCACTCCTCGATCACCGCCAGAGTGCCGGCGTCGCCGAACTCGCGCTTCAGCATGACCCGCTCGAGGGCCTCTTCCGCCTCCTTGCGGGTGGCGCAGACGATGACGCCCTTGCCGGCCGCGAGCCCGTCCGCCTTGACCACCACGGGCGCGTCGAGCTGGCGCAGGTAGCGCCGTGCGGCCGCGATGCTCTTGAAGCTCTGCCCCCGGGCAGTGGGAATGCCGTATTTCACCATGAGGGCCTTGGCAAAGGACTTGCTCGCCTCGATCTCGGCCGCCCGGCGGGTCGCCCCGAAAATCCGCAGGCCTGCCTTTTCGAATACATCCACGATGCCTTCGGACAGCGGCCCCTCCGGCCCGACCACGGTCAGGTCGATCTTCTCCCGGCGGGCGAAGTCCAGCAGCCGCGGGATGTCGGAGGCGGCGATGGGCACACACTCGGCCGCCTCGGCGATCCCCGCGTTGCCGGGAGCACAGAACACCTTTTTCACCTTCGGGCTCTGGGCGATCTTCCACACCAGAGCGTGCTCTCTGCCGCCGCCGCCGATCACGAGTACCTTCATGCCATCCTCCCGGGGATTGAGTCTATTGAGTCTATTGAGTCTGTTGGGTCTGTTGGGTCTGTTGGGTCTGTTGGGTCTATTGGGTTTGTTGGGTTTGTTGGGTTGAAGGAAAACGGCACGTGGCACTTCCACGTATGTGTGTTTTCAAGGACTCAACGACACAACAGACGCAATAGACTAACGTTCTTCGGCCATCCGTTCCAAGACCGCTTGCTTCCGCCGGTTCAGCTCGGCCCGGTTGATAATAGCACCGGCGATGCCGCCGTCGAGGGCGATTTCCGACACGTGGCAGGCGCCGCCCTCGCCCAGGTGCAGATCGATGTGGGCGTAGGGAAACCGACCGCGGTCCATGACGGCGCGGCAGAGTGCCTCCATGGATGCGTCCACCGCAACCGGCGCGCTCGCCCCGCCGGCAGCGAGATTGGCCCTGAAGTTGAAGGGGTTCGTGCGCGTGTAGGCTTCAACGTAGTCGCCGACCCGGATGACGCGCACGTCGGCGATGTCGGGCCGAA
>JBFYWS010000486.1:0-7917 GCA_041310935.1 Desulfobacteraceae bacterium
TCAGAAATGGTTGTTCGGAGATACGGATGATATCACATGGAAGCCAACCATCTGTGAATAGACCCTTCGGCCGGTCGATATCTGCAGCATTTTACGCCGCATAGTAAATCCGGCGTTGAGCATTGAGGGTCCGGGGGACTCCGAAGGAAACAAGACGCCTATTAAATGTGCGCCGCGATATTATCCTCGAGGATTTTGAGGAACCCTGTGTAAAAGTGGTCGGCCCCGGGGATCACCTCGAAGGCGGCTGTCGGGTTCCAGGCGGATCGATACCCGGCGATCATGGCCGGGGGGGCGATCTCATCCCGGTCCCCGGTGACGATCAGGCTGAGGCACTTGATCGCGACGGGCGGGCCGAAGTTCATGAACGCCACCGGCGGCGAGACCATGACCATGCGCCGGCAGGAGGCCCCGAGGCCCGCGTTGACCCAGGCCCCGAAGGAGTATCCCGCCAGATCGATGTCCGTGATACCCAGGCCGGCCGCCCAGGTGAGGGCTGCCTGCACATCCGCGCGTTCGCCCACACCGTTGTCGAAGCGCCCCGCGCTCGCGCCCACGCCGCGGAAATTGAAACGCAGCGTGCTGAACCCCTGGTGGAGATACGCCTGCTGGATCGCGAGAACGACCGGGTTGTCCATGTCCCCGCCATAGAGCGGATGGGGATGCGCGATGATGACGCCCCGGCTCCCCGCCGTGCGCGCGAGCGCCCCGGCGAGCCTCAACCCGTCGGAAGTGAAGTAAATGACGTCTTCTAACATTTTAAAAAAGACCGTCCCCTGGCCCTACCCAAGGCCCTCACGGAGCGCGCCCGTCATCGCTTCGCCGCTTTCCGCTTCTTCGCTGCCGCTTTCGGTTTTGTCTTGGTCTTGGATTTCGGCGTGTTCTTCCTGGGCCTGCCCGAAGAACGTCGGCCGGCCGGCTTCTCTACTGGTGGTGCGGTCTCGAGCGTAGGACGGTCGTCGCCTGTACCCAGTTCCAGCCCGAACAGCTCGGATAGGTTGCCGGCGGCCAGGACTCTGTCGTCCGCGGGTCCTTTCTTCGACAAGGGCACTCCCTTGCCCGCTTTGGCGATGAGGTCCTTCTCGTCGACCTTGCGCAGTTTGAAGAGCAGTTCGGGCTGCTCGTCGAGCCGGGCGCCGATGCCGTAGAGCACGGCCGCAACGTGCTTGCACATCGAGGCCCAGTCCGGGCAGCTGCACGAAAACTGGATCTCGGCCGGCGCGGGGAACAACCCGGTTTTCTGCTGACAGATGCGTTCCATGACACTCTTGGAGAAGCGTCCTTGCAGCAACTCCACCAGCGAGTCGATCGCACCCGTGCAGTCGGTGCAGATCGATTTCCAGCGCGTTTTCGGTACGGCAGACACCTTCACGGCCACCCGGTAGATCTCCGAGCCGCTGACGATGGCGTTCACCTCGCCGGGCGCGATCTCAAGGTCGACCACCGATCCGTTGCGCACGTAGGTGCGCCCGCGCGGCAGGCGGTTTTCGAAGTCGCTGTAGCGCTCGAGGTTGTCGCACCAGGCCTTACCCCAGAAGGTCTTCGCGATGGTGCGGCCCTCGATCATTACCGGCGACACGGGATGACCCTTCTTCTTGAGCTTCTGCATCTCGCGCTCGGCCTTGCGCCGCCGCTCGGCCACTGAAACATAGGGCCTCCAGCCGTAGTCGTCGTAACGGGACATGCCTCACTCCTTCATCGCGGCGTTGAGATCGAGGGCGACGAGCTTGAGCAACTCCTCGTCCTTCAACTCGGTCAAGTTCAGCTCGGTGCCGCCTTCGAGCAAATCCCTGGAGAGATGCCTCTTCGATTCGATGAGCTCGTCGATCTTCTCCTCGACGGTGCCGCGACAGATGAACTTGTGGACCAGGACGTTCTTCGTCTGTCCGATGCGGAACGCGCGGTCGGTGGCCTGGTTCTCGACCGCCGGGTTCCACCAACGATCGAAGTGCACCACGTGCGAGGCGGCCGTGAGGTTGAGCCCCGAGCCGCCGGCCTTGAGCGACAGCACGAAAAACGGTACCGACTCATCTTCTTGGAAGCGCTTGACCAGCTCTTTGCGTTTCTTCACCTCGGTCCCGCCATGCAATACCATTCCGGGTCGACCGAACACCCCGCCCAGGAACGATGCGAGCGGCGCGGTCACCTCACGGAACTGGGTGAAGACGAGCGCCTTTTCCTGCCTGGCCGCGATCACCTCCAACAGCTCGCGCAGGCGCGCCCACTTGCCGCTGTCGTTCTCGGCCCAGGCGCCGTCGCCCAGCCACTGCGACGGGTGGTTGCAGATCTGCTTTAAGCGCATGAGAAAGACGAGTACCAGCCCCTTGCGGCGAATGCCCTCGGCTTCCTCAAGCTGCTCGGCCAGCTCTTTGACGGCCTGCTGGTAGAGCGCGGCCTGCTTGCGGCTGAGCTGGCAAAAGGCCTTGACCTCGGTCTTGTCGGGCAGATCCGAAATGACGGTCTTGTCGGTCTTGAGGCGCCGCAGGAGGTACGGTCGTACCAGGTCGCGCAGCGGGCCGTACGGGTTGTGCGGTTTGTCCGCGAGGCGTTTGGTGTAGCTCGTGAACTCCCGGGCCGAGCCGAGCAGTCCCGGGTTGAGGAAGTCGAAGATCGACCACAGGTCGCCGAGCCGGTTTTCGATCGGGGTGCCGGTGAGCACAATCCTTGCCTGTGCCGCGAGCTTCTTTGCTGCTCGCGTTTGTTTGGCGTCCGGGTTTTTGATCGCCTGGGCCTCGTCGAGGACCGCGAGGTTCCACGAGGTGGTCGCGAGCCAGGGGATGCGCAGGAGCGAGCCGTAGCTCGTAATCACGAGGTCAACGTCCGCGAGCGTCTCTGGCGAGAGCGACTTCAGGTCCTTGGCCGGCATGGCCGACGTATGCGCGATCATGGCCTTGAGCCTGGGCGCGAACCGTTCGAGCTCCGCGGCCCAGTTGGCGAGCAGCGACGCCGGGGCCACCAGCAGGTTCGGCCGCCGCTTGCCATTCTGTACGCGCCGCAGCACGAGCAGCAGCGAGAGCACCTGGATGGTCTTGCCGAGGCCCATGTCATCGGCGAGGCAGGCGCCGAGACCGAGCCTGGAAAGCAGGTGGAGCCAGCGGACACCGACCTGCTGGTAGGGCCGAAGGGTGCCGTGCAGCTCACGACCGGGATCGACCTTCTCGAGTTCCTCGGGCGAGCGCAGCCCCTTGAGGGTCTCAGCGAGCCAGGGTCCCGCGAGGACACGCGACCATTCAGGATCGGCGCCATTCGCAACTGCGTCCTTCGTGACGTCCGTGCCGGCGAGCATCCGCATCGCCTCGGCGAACGAAAGCCCACCCTCCGCCGCGAGCCGTTCGGCCTCCTGGAAGCGACCCATCGTCCGCTGGAGCCGTTCGCGATCGACCTCGACCCACTGGCCGCGGATGAGAGCGAGCCCGTTTGCGCCGGCCAGGATCTGCTTCACCTCGCCGGGGGTCAGCCGGTCGCCGTCAAGCGTGACCTCCATGCGGAAGTCGAGCAGTGCATCCGTCCCAACCGTGGACGGCGCCTTCGACCCGACGGTGGCAGTTGCCTGCGGCCGGTGCGGGCGCCCGGCCCTCCAGGTCGCGGGCATGCGAATGACGACGCCGGCGCGCTCCAGCTCCGATACGTCGCCGAGAAGGCGAAAAGCCTCCTGCGGCGACCAGCGCAGCGGATGAAAGATCTCGCCGGCGTCGACCATTTGCTTGAGCCAGGCGCAGCGTTCGGCCGCGCGTTGAACCGGGAGCAGGAGCGACAGAAGGCGCTCCTTGTTGGCCGCGCCGGCGTACTCGCGCAGTGCCTGGCCGAGGGGCAGGTGCTGGGCCTTGCCGTGCGCCGAGAGGCGGGCGGTGTAGGTTGCGAGGAAAGCGAAGGGCGCCTGCTCGTCCTTGCGGTTCTCGGCGAGGTTGAAGTGCACCTTGCCCACGACGTTCCAGGCTGGGTTCAGGCGCCTGAGGAAGTCCTGGACCGTGGTCTTCGCTTCGGCCTGCTCGGTGGCGAAGGCCTTACCTGTTTCCGCCCAGAGCGAGAGCATGACAGCGGTTGTCAGGTACTCGGCGCCGGGCATCATCGGAGCGGCAGCGGACAGCGCCGCGATGTCCTTGGGAGGCGGGGGGGGCTCCGCGCGGTGTTCGTCGAGATCAGGTCTGCTGCAGAGTGCGGTGACGTAGCGACCACCGAACTCACGCCAGTAGACGAAGACCGGCGGCAGAACCTGGCCAACCTCAGCAGCCCCCAGCCTCAGCAAGCCATGTCCGGCCCCGCGATCGAAGGCCTGCCGGATGCGCTCGCCGAGCGCCGGCTCCAGCGCGGGCGCATCGTCCGACGCCGCCAGCAGGAGGCGGCCATGGGGGGTGAGGCAGGGGGTCAGGCGAAGGTCGCTCACAGCGGCGGTTGTCATTTTTTCAAGGCGGCGATGATGTCTTTGCCGAACACTTTGCGCTGCCACTGCCTCAGCTCGGCCACGTCCGCCAGGTCTTCCGGGTTGGCGGGCTTGCGCAGGGCGATGGCCATCATGGCGGCTTTGCTGCAGACGAGCGCCGGGTCGATCTTCAGCCGCCGGCCCTGGTTTTCGCGGAAGCAGCGCAGGCGTTGGATGCGCTCCGAGGCTGCGGCGGATACGGGCTGCGGCCTGCGGCGCGGATAGCGGGGCAACTGGGCGGCCGGCAGATGCATGGCCACCTTGATGGCGGACAGGATGTCCCGGCCGTAGCGCTCCATCTGGGCCGGGCTCAAGACGGCGGCCTTTTCGAGATCGGCCGCATGCGCGGGCCGGGCGTTCGCCAGAGCCAGCAGCGTCTCAAGGCTGAACACCTTGAACAGGGGCCGGTCTTGTTCGCGGGCGATGTGTCGGCGGAAGGCCAGCAGCTCCTCGAGGACGGCGAGCCCCCTGGGGTCCAGACGCCCCGCCCCCTTGCAGTTCAAAAACAGCGGCGCCCCGTCCGAGACCGACGGGCGCACTTTGCTCAGGATCCGGCACTCCTCGGCGACCCAGGTGAGACGGCCCTTCTCCTGCAGCTCCTGCTCCAACTGCTCCGTCAAGGGTGCCAGGTAGCGGACGTCGGAGACGGCGTAGTCGAGCATTTCTTTCGGCAGCGGCCGCCGGGACCAGTCCTTGCGCTGGAATTTTTTGTTGAGGGTTACGGCGAACAGGTTCTTGAGCACCGCCTCGAGCCCGGTTTCCTTGAAACCGAGGAAGCAGCAGGCGAGCTGGGTGTCGAAGAGGTTGTTGATGCGAATGTCGAAATCCCGGTAGAGCGAGCGCACGTCGTAGTCGGCGCCGTGGAATACTTTTTTGATCGCAGGATCGCGAAAGACCGGTCTCAGCGCTGACAGGTCGGAGAGCGAAATGGTGTCGACCACGACATTTCTGCCGGGGATGGCGATCTGAAGCAGGCATACCCGCTCCTGGAAGTGGAACATGGAATCGGCCTCGAGATCGACGCCGATGACGGCCTCGCGCTCCAGTGCGGCCGCCAAGACCTCGAGTTCGGCCGGGGAGGTGACGATGTCGTGGCGAAGAGATTCGTCTTTAGACATTTTTCTGCTTGACCCGCCCGTTCCTTTTCCCTAATGTATCAGGTTCTTGTGGTGAATCCGTTCAGACGCCGCCGGCGCCGGTTGTCGAATCCGACGAATCGGTGTAACATGAACCCATTAACATTCCGAAGGCCTGTCTGCCGGTGGGCCCGCCCATGGGCGCTGCGTGGCCCTGAAGCGCGAACGGCGCAATCGCCCTATTTCGTGTCCACAGAAAGAGACGACGATGATCAGCATAACACTTCCGGATGGTAACATAAAGAATTTTGAGCAGCCCCTGACCGGGTTGGACGTGGCCGTGAGCATCTCCGAAGGGCTGGCCCGCAACTGTGTCGCGATGGAGCTGGACCAGCGGCTGGTGGACCTGAACGCGCGCATCGACCGTGATGCGGTCGTGCGTCTCGTCACCACGAAGGACCCGGAGGCGCTCGCGATCATGCGCCACAGCGCGGCCCACGTCATGGCCCAGGCCATCCTGCGGCTTTACCCGGAGGCCAAGCTCACCATCGGCCCGGTGGTCGAAGAGGGCTTCTACTACGACATCGACATGCCGCCGGTCTCGGAGGAGGACTTCCCCCGCATCGAGGCCGAGATCCAGAAACTGATCAAGGCCAAGCTCCCGATCCGCCGCCGGGAGGTCACCCAGGCCGAGGCCCTGGCGCTCTACAAGAACGAGCCCTACAAGCTCGAGATGATCCAGGATCTGACGGAAGGCACCATCTCCGTCTACGAGCAGGGCGAATTCGCCGATCTGTGCCGCGGGCCCCATGTGCCCCACACCGGCTTCGTCAAGGCCATCAAGCTGCTCAAGGTGTCGGGTGCCTACTGGCGCGCCGACCCGGCCCGCGCCCAGCTGCAGCGCATTTACGGTACCGCCTACTTCGATAAAAAGGAGCTCGATGCCTACCTGCACTTCCTCGAGGAGGCCAAGCGCCGCAACCACCGCAAAATCGGCCAGGCGCTGGAGCTGTTCAGCTTCCACGACGAGGCCCCGGGCATGCCCTTCTTCCACCCCAAGGGGATGGTCATCTGGAATGCGCTGCTGGACTACTGGCGCATGGAGCATCTTGCCGCCGGCTACGTGGAGACCAAGACCCCGCTCATGTTGAACCGTGCGCTCTGGGAGCGCTCGGGCCACTGGGCGAACTATCGCGAGAACATGTACACCGCCACCATCGACGAGGTGGAGTATGCCATTAAGCCCATGAACTGCCCGGGTGGAATGCTGCTCTACAACTGCAAGCCGCATTCCTACCGGGATCTCCCGCTGCGGGCCGCAGAGGTCGGGCTGGTGCACCGCCACGAGCTCTCCGGGGTGCTCTCCGGCCTGTTTCGGGTGCGGGCCTTCCACCAGGACGACGCCCATATTTTCATGACCCCCGCGCAGATCGAACAGGAGATCCTGGGGGTGCTGCGCCTCGTGGAGCGAATCTACAGCACCTTCGGTCTGGGCTTTCACCTCGAACTGTCCACGCGGCCCCAGAAATCGATCGGCACCGACGAGCAATGGGAACTGGCCACCGACGGGCTGAAATCGGCGCTTACCGCCTACGGGCGGGACTACAAGCTGAACGAGGGCGACGGCGCCTTCTATGGGCCCAAGATCGACGTCCACATCAAGGACGCCCTGGGCCGGACCTGGCAGTGCGGGACCATTCAGCTCGACATGTCGCTGCCGGAGCGCTTCAACCTGTATTTCGTGGACAAGGACAACGAACGCAAGCGGCCGATCATGATCCACCGGGTGATCTACGGATCGATCGAGCGCTTCCTCGGGATCCTGGTCGAGCATTTTGCCGGGCGGTTTCCGCTGTGGATGAGCCCGCTGCAGGCCGTCATCCTGCCCATGAACGACGAGCTCGCCCCGTATGCGCTGGAGGTGAAGGAGCGCTTCGACGCCGCGGGGCTGCGGACGGAGGTGGACAGCCGCACCGAGAGTCTGAACAAAAAGGTCCGGGAGGCGCAGCTGGCCCACACCCCACTCATCCTGACGATCGGCGCCCGGGAAAAGGAGGCCGGCACTCTGGCCGTGCGGACCCTGGACGGCCAGGTCGCCCACGGGATCACGTCGGTGCGCTTCATCGACACGATTCGCGACAACATCCGGCGCCGTGCGCTCGACTTCGAGGGGTTTTCTACGCCATGAAACCCAAGGCGGCCCCTCCGCCCGGCAGCCCCCCCCAGCGGCCGGCCAACGCCGGGGTCGGCACGAGCCGGATTCGGTTCTGCGACCTGCGCTGCCCCCGCGCCGGGTTTGCCAAAGAGAGCGCGCTCGACGGGAGCTGCCGCACCTTTGCCTCGTTGTGGTGCGCCGCGCTCGGCCGGCATGTCACCAAGAACGCCCCCTGCGAGGTGCGGTGCGGCCGGCGCCCCCCGACC